>DATCDX010000048.1:0-3284 GCA_036510475.1 Steroidobacteraceae bacterium | reverse complement strand
CGTAGTCCTAAAACCAATTGTAATTGAAGCTGACGCTGATCCGTTCCGCGGCGACCCGGTTCGGCACCACTTCATGCCGCAGCCAGCTTTCAAACAACACCAATTGGCCCGCCGCGGCGGGGAACGTTCCCCATGGGCGTGTCTCGCGTTTCGCCGTAGACTTGCGCGGCGGGGCGGCCATAAACCTGTCCAGCCGCGGGTCCTCGAATTTGATCCCGGGAGTCCCTGTCGGGACGTGCACGTAGTACGTGCCGCTCAACGTCGACAGCGGATGCAGATGCAGACCATGCACCACGTGTCGGGGCATGATGTTGATCCAGCAATCGGTCATGTTCAGCACGCGCCCGTCGAGATCCCACTCGACGGCGTCGGCGAAGGCCTTGACATGCCGGCCCAGTTTGCTCTCCAAGGCTTTGAAGGTCGGTGAAATTCGTTGCAGCCAATGCACTGAACCATAGGAGGTGTAGCCGCCCGGATAATTATTCGCGGACCAGCGGCGGCCCGCTGCATCGTCGTGGCGCAGCTGTCGACATTCCTTTAGGAGCTGCCGGTTGAACTCGGCCGAGCCGCGTTTCTGCAAGGCGGCCGAGTACACGAATGTGGGGAATAAGCGATGTATCGTCATCGTGCAAGCCTAACGGGCAACGCCGCGCGGCGCCAATGCCGTGCGTTGGTGCTGCCGACGAGATAAAATCGCCCATGAATTCCACGCACACCGAGCCGACCTTAAGCCCCGCGGCCACCATCCCATGGCGGGTTGCGCCGCCGCTGATCAGCACGGCGCTCATCATGGTGGGTGCCGGTATATTGGGAACGCTGCTGCCGCTGCGTTTTTCCGCCATGGGGTTGTCGGACGGCGTGATCGGTCTGATCGCGACGGCTGAGGCGCTGGGATTTTTGGTGGCGTGTCTCTACGCCCACAAGGTTATAGCGCCGGTGGGGCTGGAGCGGGCGTATGCGACCTTTGCCAGCTTAAAGTCGGTCGCAATCCTCGGACTGTACTTCGCTGATAGCGCGCCGACCCTGGCGCTACTGCGGTTCCTGATCGGCGTCAACGCCGCGGGACTCGCCATCATTGTGGAGAGTTGGCTGAACGCGCTGGCGCCGAACGAGCAGCGCGGCCGGGTTCTCACGATCTACGTGCTGGTGTACGGGCTGTTTTTCGGCGTGGGCCAGTTGTTGGGTCAACACCTCGATGTCAAAGGTCCGGAGCTATTGTTCATCGCGGGCATTTCGACCACGCTGGCACTCGTGCCCATGGTCGCCATCGACGTGCGTGCGCCGGTACTGCCGGGCCGTGTGAAATTGGAGATTCTCAAGGCTCTGCGCACCTCGCCGGTGAGCGTCTCCGCCTGCCTCCTGAACGGGCTGGTTTTGACCGCCTTCACCACCGTGGGGCCTCTGTTCAGCGCGCGCATCGGTTTCGATCAGCAGCACATCGTCCTGTTGATGGCCTGTGTCTCGCTGGGCGGCCTTTTTCTGCAGTGGCCCATCGGCTACTTTTCGGACAAAGTGGATCGGCTGCATGCGTTGATTGGTCTCGGCGTCGGCATCTTGGCCGTAGCCGTGGCGCTGGTGTGGTCTGATCATCACATGCCGTTCGCATTGCTTGCATTGCTGTTCGGCGTATTCGGCGGCCTGGCGGAAAGTCTCTATGCGGTGGGCGTTGCGCACGCCAACGACCGCGCGGTTGCAACCGACTATGTCGCACTGTCCTCGACTTTGCTGTTCGTCTGGGCGATCGGCTCGACCATCGGTCCCACCGCCGGCACCTATGCCATCCAGCTCATCACGCCGAGCGCGTTCTTCGTCTATGTCATCGTGCTGACGTTGGTCTTCACGCTGTTCGCCATCTGGCGGCTGTCGCGCCGCGGGCACGACAGCATCGTCGAATCGCGCGAGGAATTTCTCGCGTACCCTCAGACCTCGCCGGAAATCTATTCCTGGCTGCCTTACCACAAAGAAATATCGCGAAAGTGGGGACGCACGCGTGCCGCGGATAAGACCCCGCCGCCCCCGAGCGCGAACGCGGCTGCGAACGCCGAAGCCGACGCGGACGCTGGCACCGGCACCGGCACCGGCACCGACGCCGATTAAGGCGCGGCGGCCGAGCCCGCGGGCGCCCGCGAGTCGCTCGCTCCGTATAAAACGCCGGGACGGGGAAATCCCAGCGCCTTGGCTTGGGCGGCGGAGGCGGGCGCGATCCCAACGGCTTCGGCGGCATTGCCGGGTCCCCATGGCTCCAACGCAACGACGTGATAGCCCATGGCCGTCAGCGATTTTACCGTGTCGGCGGACAGCGCAAAGGGTTCGCCCGCGACGGTATCGGGCAGCCACTGATGATGTATCCGTGGTGCGTCGACGGCCTCCTGCAGCGTCATGCCGTGATCGATGACATTGATGATGATCTCCATGACCGTCGTAATGATGCGCGAGCCGCCGGGTGATCCCACTACGAGCACGGGCTTGCCGTCCTTGAGCACAATAGTCGGAGTCATGGAACTCAAGGGGCGCTTGCCCGGCGCGATGGCATTGGCCTTTCCCTGCACCAGGCCGAATAAATTCGGGACGCCTGGTTTTGCGGTGAAATCATCCATTTCATCGTTCAAGAAGAAACCGGTGTTGCCGGCGATGACCTTGGCGCCGAAATCATCGTTGATGGTGTACGTGACCGACACGGCATTGCCGAGGCGATCGACCACCGAGTAATGCGTGGTGGTGGCATTCTCGCCGGCAGCCGCATCCTTGCCGAGTGTCGCCGAGGGTGTTGCGCGATGCGGCTGAATGGCCGCACGGATCGCTACGATATGGCGCGGCGACAATAGACGCTCGATCGGATTGACGACGAACGCGGGGTCGCCCAGATACGTGTTGCGGTCGCGATATGCATGACGCATCGCCTCGGTCATGAGATGCACCGAAGCGCTGGAGTGAAAGCCGAGCGCCTTGAGAGGGTACGCTTGCAGTACGAGCAGCATTTCACAGAGGGTGACACCGCCTGAACTCGGTGGCGGCGAGGATAGAATGGTGTAGCCGCGATAGGTGCAGGAAATCGGCGCGGATTCCGTCACCCCATAGGCCGCGAAATCCTGCCGCGTCAAGATGCCGCCGCCGGTGCGGCTTGCGGCGATCACGGCGTCCGTGATTGCGCCGTGATAGAAAGCCGCGGCTCCGCCGTCGCTGATGGCGCGCAAAGTGGCCGCCAGATCCCGTTGCACCAAGCGTTCGCCGGGCTTGAAAGGTTTGCCGCGATCGAGGAACACCGCGGCGACATTCGGTTGTGG
>DATCDX010000047.1:0-3326 GCA_036510475.1 Steroidobacteraceae bacterium | reverse complement strand
CGGAATTAGCCACCTGGCAGTGGGTGCGCGGCCGCAGTGTGTAGCGCGACACGACGGATGGCCGGCTAGCGACACCCGGATGGCCGGTCGCTGCGCGTCATTAAGATGGCCTGATTGACGCGAAGCGACAAGGGATCTTTGCCGGGCTCGGAGGCGACGAAATGTCCGGAGGGTTCGGCGCCGCTGGATTGGCCATGCGGTATCACGGCTCGCCGCCTTTTCCTGACGCCGAACGTGGGCGGAGAAGGGAGAACGTCCCTCAGGGGGTGGCATGGACGGGCGCCAACGGATCGGCACGGCTAAATCGTCGAGCTTGACGACCCATCGGTAGAACCCGTGGATTTGTGCATAACGCAAGCGCGTTACACACAACTCCACCGGCTCATCAACAACAGCCAAGGTAGGTATTCATTTATAATATAAGGAAATTATACTTCAGGATAATGCGAAGATCTTATCTTCAATATCTCACCGAGCGTCAGTTGGAGGCATGTTGTATGGCACGAGGCACGGCTCCGGCGTCCCGCTGTCGCTCTTGCTGTCGCTGACGCCGCCTTGGCTTGCGTGGTGCGCGGGCAGCGGCGAGCGCCTACATCGCTCTCGAAAATCGTCGATTGATGGGAGAGAACTCGCCCCTGTATTCCGTTACGTGACGAAAGACAGAGGCGAGCGGCGGCAAGTCTTGCCGATGGCTAATCCGGTTGGTTCTTCGGCGCCGCGCTGTCGCTCTTGCTGTCGCTGAGGCCCCGCGGTTTACGTGGCGCGCGGGCCGCCGCAACTCTGCGCCGATAGCTTTCGACGTTCATTTCAAAGATCGTCGAGTGGTGCACGAGGCGATCGACAGCGGCGAGCGTCATGGCGGCATCCGGAAAGACGCTCGTCCATTCGCCGAATGGATGATTGGCCGTGACGATCAGGCTGCGCCTTTCGTAACGAGTGGCGATCAACTCGAACAGCACCGAGGTTTCCGCCTGATCCTTTCGCACGTAGCAGAGGTCCTCGAGAATGAGCACGTGGTATTTGTCGAGCTTTTCAATGGCACTCTCCAGCGCCAAAGCCTGCCGGGCCTGTTGCAGGCGCTGCACGAGATCGGTGGTTCGGGTGAACAACACCCGGTAGCCGTTCTCGATGAGCGCGTGGCCGAACGCGGCGCTGAGATGCGACTTCCCCGAGCCGCTCGGACCAAACAACAGGAGCGTGCCACCACGGTCGATCCATCCATCGCCCGTGGCGAGTGCGGCCACGTGGGCACGGCTCAGCATGGGAACGGCGGTAAAATCGAAACTGTCGAGGGTTTTGCCGGGTGGCAGACGGGCCTCAAGCAGATGTCGCTGGATGCGTCGCTGATCGCGTTCGGCGAGCTCCAACTCGGTGAGGGTGGCGAGCAATCGTGCCGCCGGCCAACCTTCGCGATCGGCCCGCTCGGTGAAGCCCTGCCACAGGGCGGCGATCGTCGGTAGCCGCAGTTCGCGCAGCAGTAACGGCAGCCGCGCGGTGTCCACCTTGATCGTGTCGCTGGTATTGTCGCTCATGCTGCTTCTCCCAGCGACGGAAGAAGCAGATCGTAGCTGGCGACCGGCGGCAGGGCGACGACGATGTCAGGCAACTTTGCCAGCACCGGTGCGAACCGAGCCTGCAGTGCGGCAACGTCGATCGGCTCTGCGCGTGCCATCTGTTCGGTGAGGGCCGCGGCAAGTTCGGCTTCGCAGCAACGCTCATGCGCAAGCGCCAACAGCGCCACCATGGCTTTGCAGGCACCGCGCGGATCGCCGTCGGCCAACAGCTTTTCCCAGGCCAGACGATAGGCCGTGCGCGGGAACAGTGCGTCACGATAGACCAGGTTGAGCAACGCCATGGGTTTGCGGCGCAGGCTGTGAATGACGTGGCGGTAATCGACGACGTGACCATGCCGCCCATCGGCCTGGCAGCGTCCGCGGCGCAAGGTCAGTGTCAGGGTCTGGCCGACGAAGCAGTCCAGCCGGTCATCATAAATCCGCGCCTGCATACGAAAGCCGATCAACCGTGACGGCACGGTGTAGAACACCTTGCGCAGCACAAAGCCGCTGCTGGAGGTCACGAACACCGTGGCCTCGTCGTAATCAGTGGTGCGTCCCGCCGGCAGCGGGCGCAGCGCGGTGCATTCCAGCTGAACCATCTTGGCGCGGCGGGCGTTGCGCCGGCCGATGAGGTTGGCAATCCAGCCGCGATAGGCCTCGAGGCTCTCGAAATCGACACTGCTGCGCAGCAATAGCGCCTGGATAACCGCCTGCTTGAGATGGCCATGCTGGCTCTCGATGGCACCATTCTCATGCGCCACGCCGGTGTTGTTGCGGGTTGGTGTCATGTCGTAATGGGCACACAGCGCCTCATAGCGGTGCGTCTGGTCGAGCCGGGCATCGTCATCGAGATTGCGAAACGCCGCAGAGAGGCTGTCGGAACGGTGCTCGAGCGGCACGCCGCCGAGCGAAAACAGCGCGTTTTGCAGGCCAACGGCAAGGGCAGTGAAACTTTCGCCCCCGAGCACCGGTTCGGCATGCTCCCAGGCTGAATAGGCCAGCACGAAGTGATACAGCCGATGGTCCAGCGTCTGGCCGACAATACTGACGCCAGCATCCGCCATGTCGGTGAAATCCGACAGTGCCTGCTGGCCGGGGATGTGATCCTGACGGAAGATCACCTCGCGATCGGCGCCGTGTTGCGACCGCCAGGCGCGAACCCGGCGCTCCAGGGAACGGCGCAGCCGATCCCAGTCATGATCGGGGTGACGGCGTTGCATCTCTTCGAGCACCGTGACCGGCCGCAAGCCGGGATGCGCCTCGAGGAGCGGGCGGATCTCGCTGTCCCATAATCCGTCAAAGGGGTCGGGACCCTGGCGCGTGCGAACGGTGTCTGGCGGCGGTGGCAAATGCCGATTTGTCTCGATGCGGCGGGCGGTTCGCTCGCTGAACCCAGCTTTGGCCGCAGCAATGCGTTGAAGATGGTCGGGACGGAACTTCATGAACAACCTCTGTTGCTGGCTGGTGACGTGTCGTCCGGGCAATTCGGTTCTCGTTGCGGTTGTTGAGAAACCGATATGGCCCGCACACGCCGCGGCCAGCAGACAAGGACACCTGTCCACGTCGCCGGTTGAGCTGACTTAAGCCCGGGCGAGCCCGAGTTTTGGCCAGTTCAACCGGCCATCCGTTCGTGTCGCCGACCGGCCATCAGAGCTGTCGCGGAACAACGGCGAGTAAGCCGGCCCAGATCGGCACCGCGGCGCGTCCGCGTGCCCAGTTGGGCGTGGTTCATTTTTGACCATTTTTGGGTAACAGACGGCCGCGCGGAAG
>DATCDX010000046.1:0-2919 GCA_036510475.1 Steroidobacteraceae bacterium | reverse complement strand
GCGCGA
Source organism: Steroidobacteraceae bacterium (assembly GCA_036510475.1). Lineage (GTDB taxonomy): Bacteria > Pseudomonadota > Gammaproteobacteria > Steroidobacterales > Steroidobacteraceae > Bog-1198. The sequence goes on along the minus strand of DATCDX010000046.1, from coordinate 2,913 downwards.
CGCCGAGGGCATGGGCGATCTTGCGGCTGCCGTGACCTTGGGCGTGTAATCGTAAAATGGCTGTGCGGGTATCTTCATCTAACATGGCCGCACTTCCAGTGCAAAGCGCTGAACCAGGCGTTGCAGGTCCACGTTCGCGCGCGCGAACGCCTCGGTCACTTCGAGGAGTTCGCTCTCGTGCAGTTGCGCGAGCAGGCGCCCCGCAAGGAGGCGATGGGCACGCCGTGCGATGCCGCCCAGCGCCCCCAGATCCTGCAAGAAGCGCTGCGTCGCCGAGGGCGGCGACGTCTCTCGAGTCGCTTGCGCTTGCAGATAAATCTGCGGGCTGTGCACGATCAGTTCGCGAGTCCGTTCCGTCCCCGATTGCCAGCCTGAGTACAGCGCGCCGACCTGTCGGCTCGTCGGCTTTAAGGGCGTCATCGCCGTGGCCAGCGCCTGCGCGGCGGCGGCGTTCATGCGGGCGAGGGGCACCAGATACTTCATCGCCGCGTGCGCGCTCAAACTCCCCACCCGGATTTGCTCCTGGATCGAGGCCGGCAACGCCTGCAGCAGCGCCAAGCGCCCACTGACCCAGCTCTTGCTGTGCTCGAAGCGCCGCGCCAGTTCCTCCAACGACCACTGGCAGCGCTCCTGCAACTCGGCCAGCAACCACGCCTGATCCAGCGCATCCTCGCTGCCACGGCGCAAGCCGCGCTCCAGTAATAAGGCTTCCGCCTCCACCACCTGCCAGCAGGTCGCACGCACCGTGTCGCGGGCCAAGCGCTTCAGCGCCCGCACCCGCTTGTAGCCGTCGATCAAAATGAAGCTCGGCGCTTCCTGGATCACCACCACCGGTAACTGCTGGCCGATCTCGGTCAAGGAGACCAGCAGCGCGCGTTCCTCGCGCGGCTGACGTTTGCGCAGCCGCTCGTAGCGCAGCGTCAGTTGGTGCAGCTCCAGATCCACCATCGCCTATCCCAGTACCCGGATCGGGCAGGCGACCGCAAAAATCACAACGCAGCGGCCTCGCGTTCGCTCTGTCTGGATCATGGCTCCTCTCCTGCACGGTGACGGTACTGCACGCCACTGTGCCGCCGACCATGGCGGGCGCGGAACTATGATCCGTCACTATCTTTGTGCTCCTGCCTCCCCGCAACGCACACCGGGCGCGGTAGCGCCGTTGCCGCGCCGCGTGGTAGTGCGCGCCACGACGGCCCCTTTGGTAGCGTTGCCGTGCTGTCCGCAACGATCCGTGCCGGCTGATCGGTGCGCAACCCGCGGCGCAATACACCTGCCCCCGATCGCAGCGGCGACAGACACAAACCGGCTTCCCGCAGCGCCGGCAATCGAACTGTCGAACCTCATCGCCCACGGCCCGCCCGCCCTCCACCGCAAGCGCTGGACAGCACCGGGGCGAGCAGGCATAAAGGCTCTGCTGAACGGCTCGCCCACAAGCAACCGTAACGCCGGGGGCCCGGGGTTAGATGCCAATCGTGAGCCCGGGCCCTCGCTTATCTTATGAGGAACTTGCGCCGCGCGCCTGTGGCAACGATTTAGGCGCGGCACCGTCGGTGCGCGAAATGCCCGGCGGTTCACGGCTTAAGTGGATGGTTCACGATGATCAATCACGATCCGATCCACCACATCACATCGCTTGGAAATAGCGCCGTCTGACGCTGACGCGCCGGAAGCTAGAGACAATCACCGCGATAGACGCCGACCACCTCGTCGCCATCTGCACAACGACCCAAACGAAAATCAGTCCACCGGCGGACTACTTCTCGTAAGCAATGGCGGACTGATTCTGGAAAGCGCTTCAGGCCAGACAGAGTTTCAGCCCCCTGGCTGATTGGCTCGGCGATCACACGAGCCCTGAATTACAGTATCTCGAGGCACAGTTCGCCGCTTTGCTGTCGTACGGCGTATCCGCCCGTATCCTCGGTTCCGTGCTTCCCTTGCGGCGTGCGACGAGCATCACCAGCTGGAAGCGGCATGTGGCGCGAGTCGGTGGGCGTCTCGATGAGCAAGCCCACGAGCGGCAGAGCAGCCCGCCGGCACTCAATGAATTTGGTCTGCCGAAGAGAAACCCACTGCGCGCGGTCGGCATCGATGGCGGGTACGTCAAGGCCTCCGACGCACCTTCGCGGCAAGAAGGGTGGTTTGAGGTCATGGTGGGCAAGAGCCTGCCACGAGAAGGCAACGGTCAGGTGTTCGCATTCGTTCATCGGTTGAAACCGAAACCGAATGAGCGCATGGAGCGATTCCTGGCCGAACAAGGCGTATTTCCCGCGCAGCCCACGACGTTTCTCTCCGATGGCGGTGAGACCGTGCGCCAAGCGCAAGGTGAGTTCCGGGAATTTGGTGAACCGATTCTCGACTGGTTCCATGTGGCCATGCGCACGACCCAGCTGACCCAATCCATCAAGGGGTTGGCGGCCGACCCGCCGATTGAGGGTGATTCAGCGACTCGTACTGAACAGCTGCTCAGCGAATTAAACCGAGCGAAGGCATACCTATGGCATGGCAATCCGCATCGTGCCCTCCGTTCGCTGGACGACTTAACCTGGGAAATAGGGACCGAAACACCACGCACGACCGCGATGCAAAACAAACTGGAGGAATTCATGAACTACATTACCGCGAACCTCGCGGCGATCCCGAATTACGCTGATCGTCATCGGCACGGCGAGCCCATCGCGACCGGCTTTGTCGAGTCTGCCGTCAACCAGGTCGTCAGCAAGCGGCTCGTCAAGAAGCAACAAATGCGATGGACGATGGCCGGTGCACATCGGCTGCTTCAGGTGCGAACCCGCGTGCTCAATCAACAGCTACGTCATGACTTCGAACGTTGGAATCCACAGTTACGGTCCGCCGACGATCCCGTTTTCCTGGCCGCGTAGCACCCGGAACGGACCACTCTCGCCATGCGCCGCC
>DATCDX010000045.1:0-9130 GCA_036510475.1 Steroidobacteraceae bacterium | reverse complement strand
CGGACGCCGGTCGATGAGACCGTCGCCGCCGATTATTACGCGTGACGATGAGTACCTCGGCCAATAGTGATTTTGACCGGTGCAGAGGGCTTGGCCGCTTGCATTGTGCCGATGTATATCACCGCGCAGGCGGGCGAAAAGTACTGGTGCCGGTCAGGCGTGTCTTAAGCGTCATCAATCGGGGCGCACGAAGTGCGATGGAAAACTAGCTACGAACCAGCTAATCCGCGGACAGGCGTGGACTACAACTCAACTACGCGCAAAAATCCTAGCTTTCCATACTCGATGATGTGTTCATCGCGTGTCGCCAGTGCCACGCTCTGTGTTCGTGCGGTTGCGATCAGGAAACGGTCCGCAGGATCGCCGTGAGGTTTACCCGGGAGCAAAGTACTTTCTGCCGCTGCAGCCACGTCCAACGGCACCAAATGGATGCCGGGTACGCTAAGCGCTCTCTCGGTCCAATCCCGTAACGGTATGGACAGTTGAATTCTGCCCTTGGCGCTCAGTGCTCCAATCTCCCACACAGAAATTGCCGACACCAAAAGCCCATCGCCAATTCGAGCCGCATCCAGTTTCTTAATGCTCGCCGGCCGCAGTCGATCCGTATTGCCTTCTGCATACCAGAGCCAGATGTGAGTATCGAGAAGCAGCGCACTCATTTATTGCGGCTACCACGACGCGCACGCGATATCCGCGGCGCGACTGCAAATAAATCATCCTCATCACCGGACAACGCACTCCATTCTTCATTGATAGGGGCGACGATATCCCCTTTGATCCGTACCGTATTCTTCATGTATCCGAATAGGGAGCGGGACTGCGGTGGAATAGGCACTAGCTGCGCAACGGGTTTGCCGTGTTTGGTAATCACCACGGGCTGTCCGGTTCGAGCGACCTCGTCCATCAATTTTAGGCATTCGGCCTTGAAAACCGCCGCCGGGATATCCATTGGTTTCTCACATATGACTAGAAATTATGGTCATTATAGGCTTGCTCACGATCAGTGCAACTCTAGTTCGGCCTGTGGGTGCAGCCTTATCGATTGAGGCCTGCGGCTCATCGCGCTCGGCCCGCCGCGCCGCGATGTCGCTTTGTGAGGGCATGTACCACACACGCCCAAGAGCGACTCACTACATCTCCAGATCATAGTCCGGCCCATCGCGTTCGCGACTTAAGCCCCGACCCCGGCCCCGGCCACGCTCCCGACCTCGGGAGAGCTCTCCGTCGTGGTTCCAGATTCCGGAACAAATGACGGCAAGAGCTGCTTTCTCAGCAATTTCTCCTCGAATGCGGCGCAAATGCGCCGGTGTCATAAAACTGTAACAGCGTGCGACGAACATGCCGCCCTGACACGCGATTTGCAGCCATCGCTAAACGCAAGAGGAATCACATATGCAGTCGACTAGGTCCCTAATCATCGGTGCCGGCCTAGGCACCCTCCTGAGTCTGGGGGCAGCGCCCGGGGTCGAGGCGAAACAATCGTCCGATGCCGTCTCGTCCAAGGAGATGTCCACGCAGATTCAGGCGCTGCGCGATCAAGTGGAATCGCTGCAACAGCGCTTGGACTCGCAGGCCGCCGCGCAGGAGCAGACCAAAGCCGAAGCGGACAGCGCCGCCGAGCAAGCGGCCGCGGCCAAGGCGCAAGCCACCGAGATTCCGGCGCAGGTCCAAGCCCAGGTGCGGACTGCGGTCGATGCGGCCAAGCCCAAGACCGACAAGATTCACTACAAAGGGGTCACCGTGACCTTGGGTGGGTTCCTGGCGGCTGAGTCGGTGTACCGATCCCGCAACGAAGGTGCGGACATTGGTTCCAGCTACAGCGCCATCCCCTACAACAACAGCGCCGTGGGCCAAACCAGTGAATTGCGTTTCACGGCGCGCCAGAGCCGATTTTCCGCGCTGGCCGAGGGCAACGTGAGCCCGGATATTCATCTGGGCTTCTACAGTGAGGTGGACTTTCTCGGCGCCGCGCAAACGGCGAACTCGAACGAAAGCAATTCGTTCACTCCTCGCATCCGCAACATGTATGGCACGGTGGACTGGGACAACGCGGGTCTGCATTTTCTGGCCGGTCAGAGCTGGTCGCTGATGACCATGACCGGCAAGGGCATCACACCGCGCGCGGAAGTCCTGCCGCCGGTGATCGACGCGCAATACGTGCCGGGTTTCACCTGGGCGCGCCAACCGCAGGTCCGATTGACCAAGGATTTCGACAAGCAGGTGTGGGTGGCGGTTTCCTTGGAAAATCCGCAGACTACTTTCTACACCGGCGCCAATGCGCTGCCCGCCGGCGTGCATCTGAATTACAACGCGCCGGCGGGATCGCTGTTCAATTCGGCGAATACCCTTTCGCTCAATCGTCTGCCGGATGTGGTGGCGAAAATCGCCGCCGATCCGAGCGTCGCCGGCCGCAGCGTGCATCTGGAGGCCTTCGGCCTGTATCGCAGCTTCTACGAGCGATTGAATTATTCGAATCAGAGCTCGAGCGGCGGCGGCTTTGGCGCGGGCTTGATCGTGCCGCTGATTCCGAAAGTTCTGGACTTTCAAGTATCCGGGATGGGTGGCAAGGGGATCGGCCGTTACGGCAGCGGGCAGCTCGCCGACGTGACCTTCGATCCGGCCGGCAACATTCGGCCGATCAGCGAGATCGAGGCGATGGCGGGGTTGACGTTGCATCCCACGCCGAAATGGGATGTCTACCTGTTTGCCGGCGAGGAGAAGGACAGCGCGCAGTCGTACTTCTTGACGACCGGCACCGGCGCAGTGGTCGGCTACGGCTACGGGAATCCGTTATATTCCAATAGGGGATGCGTCAGCGAGACGGCGGTGGGCAGCTGTGTCGGCAATACCCGCCTGCTCCAGCAAGGTACGACGGGATTCTGGTATAGACCCTATGTGGGCAGCTTCGGCCGCATTCAGTGGGGACTGCAGTACTCGCATACGGAACGCAAGGCGTTCGCCGGGGCCGGCGGTGTTGCGCCGGTGGCCAACGACAACATGGTGTTCGCGAGCTTTCGGTACTACCCGTACTGATGGCGCGAGCCCTGGTCGTAAGGTTGCCGAAGAACATTTCACGAGATTGGAGCGAATATGAAACTGAAGATGGTCAAACTGAAGATGGCCGGATTGAAGATTTTTATGAGGCTGGCGGTGGCGGGAATCGCCCTTTGCGCAGGCCTTGCGGTCGCTGCGCCGACGGAACTGTCGGGCGCAGGCGCCACTTTTCCCTATCCGATTTACGCCAAGTGGGCGGACGCTTATAAAAAACTAACCGACGTAGCTCTTAATTATCAGTCAATCGGTTCGGGCGGCGGCATCAAACAGATCAAGGCCAAGACCGTGACCTTCGGCGCGTCGGACATGCCCTTGAAGGCGCAGGATCTGAATGCCGCCGGACTGTTACAGTTCCCCATGATCATCGGCGGCGTGGTGCCGGTGGTGAACATCAAGGGCGTAGCGCCCGGCCAATTGCACTTGGACGGCGCGACGGTGGCGAGCATTTACTTGGGCGATATCGCCAAGTGGAATGACCCGAGGATCAAGAAACTGAATCCGCAGCTGGCCTTGCCGAACACCGCGATTGCGCCGGTCTACCGTTCGGACGGTTCGGGCACCAACTTCTTGTTTTCGGACTACCTGTCGAAAGCCAGCGCGAAATTCAAGGCGACCATCGGCGCCAACACCTCGGTGCAGTGGCCGGCGGGTATCGGCGCCAAGGGCAACGAGGGTGTGGCCAATATGACCACGCAAACGGACGGCGCCATCGGCTACGTGGAATATGCCTACGCCAAGCAAAATAAAATGGCGTACGCACTGCTCACCAATAAGGCCGGCGTGGCGGTGGCACCCAATGCCGAGTCATTCCAGGCGGCAGCCGCCAACGCCGACTGGGCGCATGCGGATGGCTACTACCTGATTCTCACCGACCAGCCCGGCGCGAAGAGTTGGCCGATCACGGGCGCGAGCTTCATCCTGGTGTACAAGCAGCCGAGCAATCCCGCAGCCGTCAATGAGGCGCTCAAATTCTTCGCCTGGGCGTACCAGGATGGCGCTACCATGGCGGCGGAACTCGACTACGTGCCGCTGCCGGCACCGCTGATCGCGCAGGTAAAAAAGACCTGGAGCTCGCAGATCACATCGGGCGGGCATCCGGTATGGAGCGAGAAGTAGCGCCGACTTAAGTGGGCGTTTGATTACAAACTTTTAGCGATTTGAAACGTTTCGACAGCTAAACGTTTAGAATGAGGCCGGCGGCGGCGCGTTCCTAAGGGAGCGCCGCCGGCCGACTTCGTGTTACGCGGGAGCAGAGCTGACATCGTGGCGATCATCGATCCGAGACACGCCGCAAAGCAGTTGATTTACGAGAGGATCTTCCGCGCTTGTACATTGAGCGCGGCGATCTTGGTGCTATTGATTCTGGGCGGTGTGGCCGTCTCGCTGCTGCGAGGCGCCTGGCCGGCGGTCGCGCACTTCGGATTCTCTTTCGTGACTCGCGAGGTATGGAATCCGGTCACGGACGAGTATGGCGCGCTGGCGCCTATTTTCGGCACCGTCGTCACCTCGCTGATCGCCATGCTGATCGCGGTGCCGACGGGTTTCGGCATTGCTTTGTTTTTGACGGAACTGTGTCCGCCGCTGCTCAAGCGGCCGATCGGGGTTGCGGTCGAACTGCTGGCCGCGGTGCCCAGCATCATCTTCGGCATCTGGGGGCTGTTCGTGCTGGCGCCCGTGCTGCAGCGGCATGTGCAACCCTGGTTGATCGATCATTTCAGTGAGATCCCCGCGCTCGGCGATCTGTTCAAAGGTCCCCCTTACGGCATCGGCATCCTCACGGCCGGCGTGGTGCTCGCCATCATGGTGTTGCCGTTCATCGCGGCGACGCTGCGCGATGTCTTCGACACGGTGCCGCCCATGCTCAAGGAATCGGGATATGGCCTCGGCGCCACGACCTGGGAAGTGATTTGGCATGTGGTGGTGCCGCACTCGCGGGTGGGCATCGTCGGCGGCGTGATGTTGGGTCTGGGGCGCGCGCTCGGCGAGACCATGGCCGTGACTTTCGTGATCGGCAACGCGCATCGAATCAGCGCCTCGCTGCTGGCGCCGGGTACCACGATTTCCTCGGCGATCGCCAATGAGTTCACCGAAGCGGTGGGCGACCTATACACCTCCTCGCTGATCGCACTGGGGCTGCTGTTGTTCCTCATCACCTTCACGGTGATCGCCGTGGCGCAGGCGATGTTGCGCAGATTGGAGCGGCGCGGAATGTCCGCCGCATGAATCGACGTCCGCTGCGCAAATTCAAAAACGGCGCCTTTCTCGCGCTGTCGCTGATTGCGACTTTGACGGGACTGGCATGCCTTGCCGCGATCCTGTGGACGTTGCTGTCGCACGGTCTCGCGGGCATGTCCTGGCATCTGTTTACCGAGATGACTCCGCCGCCCGGCGGGCAGGGGGGGCTGCTCAATGCGCTGTACGGCAGCGCCGTCATGACGCTCCTCGGCATATTGATCGGATCACCCATCGGCGTGCTGGCGGGCACCTACCTTGCGGAATACGGCAAGAACTCGCGGCTGAGCACCGTCATCCGCTTCATCAACGATGTGCTGCTGAGCGCGCCGTCGATCATCATCGGTTTGTTCATCTATGAAATCGTCGTGGTCCACATGGGGCATTTTTCCGCCATCGCGGGCGCGCTGGCTCTGGCGGTGCTGGCCATTCCGGTGACCTTGAGAACCACGGAGGACATGCTCAATCTGGTGCCCGTCGGCATGAAGGATTCGTCGGCCGCGCTCGGCGCGTACCCCTGGCGCACGACCCTGAGCGTGCTATATCCTGCGGCGCGCAGCGGCATCGTCACCGGTCTGCTGTTGGCGGTCGCGCGCATCAGCGGGGAAACCGCGCCGCTGCTGTTCACGTCGCTCAATAATCAATTCTGGAGCACCAACCTGAATGCCCCGATCGCCAACCTGCCGGTGGTGATCTTCCAGTTTGCCTTGAGTCCCTACAAAGATTGGCAGAATCTCGCCTGGGCGGGCGCTCTGATCATCACCGTGTCGATACTGATACTCAGCATTTCCGCGAGAGTGCTGCTGGCCCTGCTGCAATCGGACCGAGGTGGCGGGCGATGATGCCATCGACAAAACCGCCGAAGCACTTGAAACTGCGGCTGCCTTTTCCGGCGGCCGCGGCGACGGCGCAGGATGTGGGGCCGCCGAAAGTGGAAACGCGCGCCTTGAATTTCTTTTACGGCGATGTCCAATCCCTGCGCGACATCAACATGTCGCTGGCGGACCGTTCGATCACGGCTTTCATCGGTCCCTCCGGCTGCGGGAAGTCGACGCTGTTGCGGGTGCTGAATCGCATGTACGCCCTGTATCCGCGGCAGCGCGCCCAAGGCGAGGTGCTCATCGGCGGCCAGAACATTCTCAGCGCGTCGGTCGACGTCGCGGAACTGCGCTATCGCGTCGGCATGGTGTTTCAGAAGCCGACGCCGTTCCCGATGTCGGTATTCGATAACGTGGCTTTCGGACTGCGGTTGACGGGCGGCATTCGCGGCGCCGACTTGAAAATGCGGGTGGAATCCGCGCTGCGCGATGCCGCCATTTGGGAGGAGGTCAAGGACAAGCTGCACGCCGACGGGCGCAGCCTCTCCGGCGGCCAGCAACAGCGCCTGTGTATCGCGCGGGCGATCGCGGTGCAACCGGAAGTCTTGCTGCTCGACGAGCCGACCGCGGCGCTCGATCCGATTTCCACGTTGCGCATCGAGGAGATGCTGCAGGCGCTGCGGGAAAAATACTGCATCGTGATGGTGACGCATAATTTGCAGCAGGCGGCGCGCGTGTCCAACGTCACGGGATTCATGTTTATGGGCGAACTGGTGGAAATCGGTCCTTCCAACGAGATTTTCACTTCGCCGAAGAATCGCAAGACCGATGACTACATCACCGGACGTTTCGGCTGAGCCTTTAGCAAACACATGCCAGCATCCTCCGCCACCAATCGCGATGCGGCGGCGCCCTCGGGCGCCGTATCCGATCCTCTATACCATCCGGTAATGACCGCGCGCTGCGTGAACGTCCATTACGGCGACAAACACGCGGTGAAGAACGTGAGCGTCGACATCGGGCGGAACCAGGTGCTTGCCATGATCGGCCCGTCGGGGTGCGGAAAATCCACCTTTCTGCGCTGTCTGAACCGCATGAACGATACGATCGCGGGGGCGCGGGTGGACGGCGTGATCACGCTGGACGGGCACGACATCTACGATCGCAAGCAGGACGTGGCGCAGTTGCGCGCTCGCGTCGGGATCGTATTCCAGAAGCCGACGCCCTTCCCGCATTCGATTTATGCCAACGTGGCGTACGGGCCGCGGATTCACGGCATGACCAAGAACCGCGGTGACATGGACGAGTTGGTGCAGACCAGCCTGGCGCGTGCCGGCTTGTGGGACGAGGTCAAGGACCGCCTGTCGATGCCCGGCACCAGCCTCTCCGGCGGCCAGCAGCAGCGGCTCTGCGTCGCGCGCACCATCGCCGTGAATCCCGAAGTGATTCTGATGGACGAACCCACATCGGCGCTGGATCCGATCGCGAGCGCGAAGATCGAGGATTTGATCGACGAACTGCGCGCCAATTACGCCATCGTGATCGTCACGCACAATATGCAGCAGGCGGCGCGGGTGTCGCAGCGCACTGCGTACTTCCACATGGGCGATCTGGTCGAGGTCGGTCCGACGGAACGGGTGTTCACCAATCCGCAGCAGCGGTTGACCGAAGACTACATCACGGGCCGTTTCGGCTGACCTCGGCACAACGATGTTGACCGGTTGGTTTGATATTCGCCCGCCAGGCTAAGCCGCTGCCCGGCAACGGGGCAGCAGTTGCCGGGCAGCGGCTCAGCCTCCCTGGCGAATTCTCGTACCACTCGACACCACGGCGCAAAAGACACCCGAACTGCCCCCGTCTGCGCAGTGATGTACGTCGGTCCAATGCGAACGGCCTGTGGGGATAAGAAGCTGGAAGGCAACTGCTCTCCCTCGTTGCCTTCCAGCTTCTTATCCGCAGAGGCCCTGCGAACTGGTCAACATCGTTGTGCCGATGTTTAGTCGACGTTGCGGAGTAGTTCGTTGAGCGAGGTCTTGGCTCGGGTTTGAGCGTCGACGCGTTTGACGATCACGGCACAGGAGAGGGCGTACTTGCCGTTTTTGGCGGGCAGTGATCCCGGCACGACGACGGCGCCGGAGGGGACGCGGCCGTAGAGGATTTCGTCGCGTTCGCGATCGTAGATGCGGGTGCTTTGTCCGATGAACACGCCCATGGAGATCACGGCGCCGGATTCGACGATGACGCCTTCGACGATTTCGGAGCGTGCGCCGATGAAGCAGTTGTCTTCGATGATGGTGGGATTCGCCTGCAGCGGCTCGAGCACGCCGCCGATGCCGACACCGCCGGACAAATGCACGTTCTTGCCGATTTGCGCGCAGGAGCCCACGGTGGCCCAGGTGTCGACCATGGTGCCGGAGTCGACGTAGGCGCCTATGTTGACGTAACTCGGCATCAGCACCACATTCGAGGCAACGAAGGCGCCGCGCCGCACCGTCGCGGGAGGCACCACCCGCACACCGGCGGCAGCGAACCGCGCCGCGTCCCAGCCGTGGTATTTCAGCGGCACTTTGTCGTAAAAATTCAAAGCGCCGGCCGGCATCGCGTCGTTGTCGTTGATACGAAACGACAGCAGCACGCATTTCTTCAGCCACTCGTTGACGTGCCAGCCGCCGTCGCGCGGCTCCGCCACACGTAGATTCCCGGTGTCGAGCAGATCGAGCACGGTCGTGACCGTGGTGCGCAGAGTCTGCGTGGCATTCTGGGGCGAGATTTGCGCCCGCGTTTCGTAGGCGCTCTCGATGATGTCGCGCAGTCGGCTGTGTGGCATTGAATCTCGCTTAAGGGTTGCGCCGGTCGAGAGCCCGCACCAGCGATTCTTGTACCCGTTGGCAGGCTTCTTCTTGCAGGAGGCTTCCATCCGGATCGGTGATATAGAAAACGTCCTCGGCTCTCTCGCCGACGGTCATGATCTTGGCGCCGTTGATCGCGACCCGTTCGGCTTTGAACACCTTGCCGACTTCGGACAA
>DATCDX010000044.1:0-5219 GCA_036510475.1 Steroidobacteraceae bacterium | reverse complement strand
AATCGCCGCGCCGGCACGCTCGAACTTCAGATCGATCGCCGCCACGATTGCATAAAAGCCTGCGAATAGTGCGCCCGTAGTCAGCAGGTTGGGCAGCCAGTACACTCCCCGCCGCGTCGTCTGTGAGTCTTCGTCGTCGCTCATGAGGCGCCATAATACCAGGGGGGCTGATGTAAGATAGGCGGGTATGCGCTTATCCCATTACCCGATTGCGACGCTCAAAGAGGTGCCCGCCGACGCGGAGGTCATCAGCCACCGGCTGATGCTGAGGACCGGCATGATCCGCCGCCTGGCGGCCGGGCTGTACGTGTGGCTGCCGCTTGGGCTGCGTACCCTGCGCAAGGTCGAGAAAATCGTGCGCGAGGAGATGGACCGCGCCGGCGCTCTGGAGCTGTGCATGCCGACGGTCCAGCCCGCTGAATTGTGGAAGGAATCGAACCGCTGGAGCAAGTACGGCCCGGAATTGCTGCGTTTCAAGGATCGTCACGACCGCGAATTCGCCTACGGACCCACGCATGAGGAAGTCATCACCGACATTGCGCGCCGCGAATTGCGCAGCTACAAGCAATTACCTGTCAATTTCTATCAAATACAATTCAAGTTCCGCGACGAAATCAGACCACGCTTCGGCGTCATGCGCGCCCGCGAATTCCTGATGAAAGATGCCTACTCGTTTCATGCGGACGAAGCGAGTCTGGCGCAGGGCTATCGGCTCATGTTCGAGGCCTACTCGCGGATTTTTACACGCATGGGCCTGAAATTTCGCGCCGTGCAGGCGGATGGCGGCAGCATCGGCGGCAACGCTTCGCAAGAATTCCACGTGCTGGCGGATTCGGGCGAGGACGCCATCGCATTCTCCGACGCGGACGACTATGCGGCGAATCTTGAGATGGCGGCAACCATCGCGCCCAGCACCCCGCGCCCGAACGCCGCACAGCCACTGGCCAAAGTGCCCACCCCGGACGCTCGCACCATCGCGCAGCTGAGTGAGTTGCTTGGCATAAGCGCCGCACAGTGCGTCAAGACCCTGTTGGTGGACGGCAGCGCCGGCGATGTGGCTGCGCTGGTGATTCGCGGTGACCATGAACTCAATGCGGTAAAGTCTCAGAAATTACCGGGTGTCGCCAACCCATTGCGGATGGCGAGTGCCGAGCGGGTACGCGCCGCCACCGGTTGCGAACCGGGCTTCATCGGACCCATCGGCTTTACCGGCAAGATCTATGTCGACCATGCCGCCGCGCACCTGGCGGACTTCGTCTGCGGCGCCAATGAGAAAGACATCCATTACCGCGGCGTCAATTGGGGCCGCGATCTCGACGCTCCTCAGTCCGTCGATATTCGCAACGTACAACGCGGCGACCCAAGCCCCAGCGGCCGCGGGACGCTGGAAATCGTCCGCGGCATCGAAGTCGGCCACATTTTTCAATTGGGGCAGCTGTACAGCGAGGCCATGCATGCCAGCGTGCTGGACGAACAGGGCAAAGCAGTGACGATGTACATGGGCTGTTACGGCATTGGCGTCACACGCGTCGTCGCGGCGGCGATCGAACAAAACCATGACGCCAACGGCATCATTTGGCCTGAAGCGCTCGCACCCTTTCAAGTCGTGCTGGTGCCGATCAACTATCAGAAGTCGGCGCGCGTCCAGGAAGCCGCGGATGCGCTATACCGTGATTTCAATGCCGCAGGCATCGATGTGCTGCTCGATGATCGCGACGCCCGCCCGGGCGTTAAATTCGCGGATTCAGAGCTCATGGGCATTCCGCACCGTATCGTGATCGGAGATCGGGGCCTGGCGGCCGGGAATCTCGAGTATCGTCATCGCCGCGAGACCGAATCGACGGAAATTCCCATGGCGGATCCGGTAGGCTATATTCGAGATAAGTTAAACGGTTGAGGTTAACCAATGCGGCGGCCGCTCCGCGCGAAAATCGCCTGTGCTTTCGCCGCACTGGCATGGGTTTCGACAGGGTGCCTAGCGTTGGCCGGCGCCGCGCACGCCGACCAACAGCGCGAGCCGGAATTGAAGGCGCTGCTGCAAAAGATCATCGGCAGCTCCGATTGCTTCGCCGACAAATATGATTCCGAAGTTTGGTACAAGTCCATGGAGCCGCGGCTGGTGCGGTTCGTGCCCACGCACCAAGCCCGCATTGAAATCCTGAATCATGTTTATTGCGAGGCCAAGCGCGATCCCACGCTGCAATTGCCGCCTGACCTGGTGCTGGCATTGATCGAGGTGGAGAGCCGCTTCGACCCCTGGGCGGTGTCCCCGGCGGGGGCCGTCGGTCTGATGCAGGTGATGCCGTTTTGGCCGCGGCAACTGGGAGTGCAGAATCAGCTGGTGCGCATCGCACCCAACATCCGCATGGGCTGCGAGATTCTGCGTTACTACCTGCGCGCCGAGAATCACAACTGGACGCGTGCCTTGGCGCGATACAACGGCAGCGTCGGCCACAACTCCTATCCGGCGTTGGTCATGCAGCGCTGGCAACGGGCATGGCGCTTTTAAGGACTACCGAATCTCAAAGCTCCCGCATCAGTGCGGCAAGGTCGTGGGCGCCTCGGCGTGCTGCTCATTGGCACCGGCGAGAGCCGCGGCGGCGTGCCGTTTGGCTTCCATCGCGGCCAAACGGGCCCGGGTGTACTCCTGCGCTTGCAGATGCGTCTCAGCACGGGTGATCGCCGCCTGCGCTGCGTAAAAATCCGGCGAGGTCGCATTCGTGGCGCCCGCAACGCGCGCGGCGTTGATGGCCTGACGGGCGTCGCTCATTTCTTGCACGGGCGCTCCACCGCAACCGGCGAGGCAGGCAACACCGACAAATACCGCAATGAAGCGCAACATAGGGTGCACGGACACTAACAATAGCCGCCGGAGCCGTCAAACCAGCCGCCGTTATACAATGCGCGGCGAATTGCAATGAATCCGTTGCGCGGGCGCTGCACATAAGCGAATCCACGCGTGATTTCCCGGAAGACTACCGATGAATGAAATTCTGGTTCTGTATTATTCACGCCAAGGCAGTACCGCCGCGCTGGCAAGGCAAGTTTGCCGCGGCATCGAAGCCGTCCCCGGCATGCAGGCGAGGCTGCGCACCGTTCCCGCGGTCGCGGCCGGCACTGAGCGGCTGGAACCCGCGGTGCCCAACGAGGGACCGCCCTACGCCGGCCATGACGACTTGGTGCAATGTTGTGGACTGATCCTCGGCAGCCCGACACGCTTCGGCAATATGGCGGCGCCGATGAAATTTTTCCTGGATGGCACGAGCGCGTTATGGCTTTCCGGCGCGCTGGTGAGCAAGCCGGCCGCGGTCTTCACCTCCACGCAGACGCTGCATGGCGGACAGGAGTCCACGTTGCTATCCATGATGTTACCGCTCCTGCACCATGGCATGTACATGGTGGGCCTGCCGTTCACCGAGCGGGGTGTGACCGACACGCGCAGCGGCGGCACGCCCTACGGCGCGAGTCATGTGGCGTCCGTCAGCGGCCATGGCGAGTTATCCGGCACCGAGGGTGAACTGGCGCGCGCCTTGGGCACGCGGGTAGCCACTCTCGCTCACCGATT
Organism: Steroidobacteraceae bacterium; assembly: GCA_036510475.1. Taxonomy (GTDB): domain Bacteria; phylum Pseudomonadota; class Gammaproteobacteria; order Steroidobacterales; family Steroidobacteraceae; genus Bog-1198. The sequence continues at coordinate 1,654 of DATCDX010000044.1, read as the reverse complement.
GCAGAGCCACCCTTGAGTATGAAATCCACCTCGCGCGCGCTGACCATTTGGCTGTGGGTCGCCGTTGCCTTGAGCCTGCTGGCCTGGATGGCCGTCGGCTATCCATGGCCGATCTGCATGCTCGCCGTACTCCCGCTATTGGCGCCGCTGAATGGCCTGATGCGCGGCCACCGCCATACCTACGCCTGGGCCACCCTGTTCGCGATTCCCTATCTTGCCTTCGCACTGACCGAATTGCTGGTCAACCCCGCCGCGCGCTGGGTGGCCGCGATGAGCTTGCTGCTGGTATTCGGCTGGTTTTGCACTATGATTTTGTTCCTGCGAGCTTCTCGATCGCATCCCGAATGAAGGGAATGGTGAGCCGGCGCTGTGCGACCAATGATGCTTCATCGAGCGCATCGAGAAGTTCGAACAATGATCGCAGATCCCGCGGCATGCGCTTCAGTAAGTACTCGGCGGTTTCCTCGGGTAGTTTTAAACCCCGCTGAGCCGCCCGCAGCCGCAAGGCTTCGATGCGGCCTGCGTCATCGAGTTCACGCAACTGGTAGACGACGCATGCCGCCGCGCGGGAACGCCAGTCGTGCAAACACCACGCTGCTTGGCGCGGCGCGGCGCCGGCGGCAAAAATCACCCGGGTACCCAATTCCGCTGCCTCATTGAACAGGCGGAATAATGCGCTCTCCCACGCCAAATCTCCCGCCACCGCATCGACGTCATCGACGCACAACACCCTGCTGCGCTCAAAACCCGTCAGCGCCTCGGGTGGCAAGCCCAGCGTGCGATCCAAAGGAAAGTAAGCGGCCGTTTCGCCTGCTTCCGCACACACGGCTTGCAGCAGATGAGTCTTGCCGGAACCGCTCGCACCCCAAAGCCACAGGGGTGCCGTCGTGCTCGTCGTGCCCGGCGCGCGCAGCGCCGCGACGACTTCGGTATTGAAGCTTGCTGAGTAACTATCGAACACCGCGTCGGCGCGCAACCTGACGCCGAGGGCGAGCTGCTTCACGAACGAGCCCGCCGGCCGAAGATCAGGACATAGTCGATGCCGCTGACGACCACCGTCGCGAACGTCAAGGCGCCGAGCCACAGCACCAGCCAGGTCGGCGGCAGCGAGAAACTCACCGCGCCGATCACCGCCAATATGAACGCGGCTTCGCATAGCGTGTTGAGTTTGCTGACGATCGACGGGCGCACCTTAAGCGGACCGAAGACATAGCGGTAAATCACGGCCCCGGACACGATGATCACATCGCGCGCCACAGCCGACGCCGTCAACCAGAGGGGCACCAGCCGCATCGAGCTGAGCGTGATCAGTGCGGTTGCCAGCAGTAACTTGTCCGCGAGCGGATCGAGCACCGCGCCAAGCTCGCTCTGCCAGCCGAAGCGCTTGGCGAGATAACCGTCCGCGGCATCGGACAGCACCGCCAAACCGAACAAGCCCAGGGCGATGTTGAATCGATGCTGGCCTAAGGCTACTGCGATCGGCGCGACCAGCAGAATTCGAATCGCGCTGATCAGGTTCGGAATATGGCGCATGGATGAGGACACGCGGACACGCAAGCCAATGCGCGGTGTGGTTAGTGACGCAGTTCGAAGCGCTGTATCCCGTTGTCGCCGGCGGCAGCGGCATCGGCGGCCGGCTGCAAAGGGCCGTTCA
>DATCDX010000043.1:0-3999 GCA_036510475.1 Steroidobacteraceae bacterium | reverse complement strand
AGTGGGACGTTTACCGCACTTAATTTGGCGCGGGCGCAATTCGCGTTCACGATTTCCTTTCATTTCATCTTTCCCGCGTTCTCGATCGGATTGGCGAGCTACCTGGCCGTGTTGGAGGCGCTGTGGCTCAAGACCGGCAAGCAGGTGTTCAACAATCTGTATCGTTACTGGATAAAGATCTTCGCGATTGTCTTCGCCATGGGCGTGGTGTCCGGCATCGTCATGTCCTACCAGTTTGGCACGAACTGGGCGGTATTTTCGGACAAGGCGGGCCCCATCGTCGGGCCACTCATGGCCTATGAAGTGCTCTCGGCCTTTTTCCTCGAAGCCGGCTTTCTGGGCGTGATGTTGTTCGGCATCACCAAGGTGGGGCCCAGACTGCATTTTCTCGCGACCTGCATGGTCGCGCTGGCACGCTGCTGTCGGCGACATGGATTTTGGCCGCCAACAGCTGGATGCAGACGCCGGCCGGCTGGATGATGAACGATGTCGGCCAGTTCGTCCCGAAAGGCTCATGGCTGCCGATCATCTTCAATCCGAGCTTTCCGTATCGCTTCGTGCATACGGTGATCGCGGCATATCTCACGACCTCGCTCGCGGTCGGTGCCGTGGGGGCGTGGCATCTTCTGCGTGACACCGGTAATCTCGGCGCTCGAACCATGTTTTCGATGGCCATGTGGATGGCTGCGATCGTGGCCCCGATCCAAATTCTCGCGGGCGATACCCAAGGATTGAACACGCTCGAATACCAGCCGGCCAAGGTCATGGCCATGGAAGGGCATTTCTCTTCCTATGCGGCGGGCGCGCCTACGCGGGCGGGTATTGGGACTGGCTCACACCGTTCAGTATGCTGACCGGTGCGAGCCTCGTGATCGGCTACGCCTTGCTCGGCGCCTGCTGGCTGATTTGGAAAACTTCCGGAGCGGTGCATGACGAGGCCCGCGGCTTTGCGAGAGGCTTGACCCTGGGGCTGTTGGCGGCGATCGCGGCAGTGAGCATCTACACCCCGTTTCTCGACGACAAGTACTATAAAACCTGGTTCACCTGGCCGGGCGTGTGCGCGTTGGCGCTGATGCCGCTGGTGGTCGCGGCGATCGGTGGGCTGTTGTATCGACGCGCGGGTAAAGGGCGCGATTTTCTGCCGTTTGTGCTGACTTTGAGCTTGTTCGGGTTGTCGATGCTGGGTCTTGCCATTTCCATGTGGCCGGATCTCATTCCCAGTCGATTATCGATTTGGGATGCAGCGGCGCCCAAGAGCAGCCAGATCTTCATGTTGGTGGGCGCAGCCATTCTGATGCCTCTGATCCTCGCCTACACCACATGGGCCTACTGGGTGTTCCGCGGTAAGACCAGCGACGAGGGATATCATTGAACGGCGAGGCGCCGGGCCCGCTGTACCAGCGATTGCTGTGGCTGGCGGGCATCTGGGTGGCTAGCGTAGCCGCGCTCGGACTCGTTGCGTGGCTGATCCGTTTGGCGATCAAGCCGTAGCGCGGTTCGTCGCTTAAATTTGCGGAGCCGGTAAGGGCCCCAATGCGCGTTCTGCGCTCAAGCCCAGCGCGAGCAGCGCGCGATCGTTTCCCGCCGGCGCATCGAACTCTATCGACACCGGAAGGCCGTTGGAAGTCAGCGCCACCGGCAGCACCAAACCCGGTAACCCGGCGGTACTGCCCGGCGCGATATTGCGCGCGATCACCGTATTGAAGGGCAGTCCCCGCCCGCGAACTTCCACCGTCGACTCCTCGCCGATGCGCGGCGCGGGGACGCGAGTCGTGGGGAATACCATGGCCGCGACGCCGGTGCGGGCAAAGTACTCCTGGTACAGACGATGCAGCGCCGGCAAGTGACGATCGCGTGCAGCTGCGTATGCGGACTCCGCGACGAAATGGGCTCCGCCTGGCAGCACGTGCCTGCGAAAAATTCTCTGTATGTCGGGGCTGGCGCGAGCCACCAGGGTTTCCAGATCGAGCCCGGTGCCGTAGTCCTTAAGGTAACGAGGGAGCGCCACGCGCACATCGTGGTTCTGGATGGTGTAGGTGGTCAGATCGATGAGTGCCGCGAGACCCGGCAATTGCGTCTCGAGGATTTCCGCACCGGCGCTCCTCAAGCGTGCCAGCGCCCGGTCGGTGAGCTGCTCGACTTGCGGATCGAGATCCGTGAACCAGTAGTCGCGCACGATGCCAAGCCGCACGCCCTCCAGAGGGGTGGCCTCGAGCGCTCGCCAGTCATTGGTGATGACGGAATCGAACAAGGCGAGATCAGCTACGTTGCGCGCGTGCGGCCCCACCTGATCGAACAGTGGTGAGATTGGTACGCAACCTCTCGTTGAATATCGGCCCGTCGTAGGGCGGAAGCCCGCGACGCCACACAATGCCGCCGGCACGCGGATCGAACCTTCAGTGTCCTCGGCGACGCCGAGCGGTGCGAGGTGGGCCGCTATCGCCGCGGCGGTGCCGCCGCTGCTGCCGCCCGGAATGCGCGACAGGTCGTACGGATTGTGCACGGCGCCGAATGCCAGATTGTTGCTGGTCCAGCCATACGATAATTCGTGCAGATTGGTCTTGCCGAGCACGATGGCGCCGGCCGCCCGTAACGCCGCGACTACCGGCGCGTCCTCGGTGGGCTGAAAATGGCGCAGAGCCGGCGTACCCGCAGTGGTCGGGTAATCCCGGGTGTTGACGCTGTCCTTCACCGGTATGGGTAAGCCGAAGAGTGGTCCTGGCTTTGCGCCGGCGCGGCGTTCCCGGTCGCGCGCCCGCGCATCCTTCAGCACGTGGGCCGGTTCGAGGGTGATGAATGCATTGAGCGCGCGTATGGATTCGCATCGTGCCAGCAGCGCTTGCGCGTATTGCTCCGACGTGAGCGTCCCCTGCGACATCTGCGTCACCGCCTCCACGGCGCTCAGGTTCAGCAGTGCGGCATCGCTCGCAGCCACGACCATCAATCGGCCGATTTCGGCAATAGCTCGGCGAGCGCGTACAGCGTTTTCTGCGGAAAACGCCCCAGCGGATAGTACTTCGAGATGGTGGCGACAGCCATCTCGTAGTTGCGAATCTCGAGGAGCCGGAGCAGGTAGCGAATATCATCCTCATCGTGAAACTCCGCACCGATTCTCATGGCCAGACATTTCATCGCCAGCAGATACTCCGGTTGCGCCACCATGATGCGCAAATGATCGAGCTCCAGGAAGGGCGCGAAATCCCCCTGCGCGCTCATGAAGGACTTCACCGCGTCATTGAGCCAATCCGCTTTGACCTTCGCGGCGGCGGCGACGCGCGCGGCGGCTTCACGCACTTGACGCGGCGGGCGGAAGAAGGCGTCAACGTCCTGGGTGGACGGCCGAGTGGCATAGGCGAGGCACATAACGGCACCACCCACGAGAAATAATTCGCCGTGAGTCTCAGATCGGCCGAGTTCCTTGTTCAACAGTTTGAACAGTTTTCGCAGATCCGCCCGGGTCAACGCGGCCACGGCGCTTCAGACCCGGTCGCCCAACGTCGCATCGATGAAGATGTTTCGGCCGCGGAACGGCGGCGGTGAGTGAGTCAGCAGATGCAAGCGCAGGCTCTGCAGTTCCGATCCGAACACCGGCTCTGCAAGCGGTGGGATCGAGCGCACCCATGCAGGGACCGCCACCGCGCGCTTCGCGCAGGCGTATTCCACCATCGCTGCAATATAGTTGGTGAGAAAGGGCGCCAACCTCGGTGCAAGAGGCTCGGCGATGGCCTCGCGAAGCTCCCCTGCGTTCAGGGTCGAGAGCAATGAGTTCAGCTCGGCGAGCGCGAAACTAGGCGGCGCCGGCCCCGCACAGCCGTCAACGCAGTCTCGAAACTGGGCGGCCGGTTTTGATAGCAGCCGGCTCAGTACGTAGGCCGACATGTCCATTCCCGCGCGCGCCGCGGCCCGCTGGATCGCGGCCTTCTCATCGGCCGACACGCGTATCTGCATCTGCGCCGTTTTCGGCGACCGGTCGGTCTGCGGCGATCGGGTCATGGCAGG
>DATCDX010000042.1:0-2188 GCA_036510475.1 Steroidobacteraceae bacterium | reverse complement strand
GGCGCGGTCGCGCGCGTCAAGCGCCTGCGCGAGATCGTCGGCTGTCCATTTGGCATCGCCAACCATGACGAGTGAGCCGACCATCGAGCGCACCTGATTGTGCAGAAACGAGCGCGCCGAGGCGAGCACGAGGACGCGGTCGCCTTCGCGGAAGACGTCGAGTTGATCGAGGGTTTTCACCGGCGACTTGGCCTGGCATTCGGTCGAACGAAACGTCGTGAAATCGTGCTTACCAACCAGACGCTGCGCCGCCCGATGCATCGCTTTGTCGTCGAGCGTGCGCGGAATGCGCCAGGCCTGCCCGCGCTCGAGCGTCAGGTCCGGCCGGCGGTTGCGAATGACGTAGCGGTAATGACGTTTGACCGCCGAGGTGCGCGCGTTGAAGTTGTCAGCGACGGTCTCGGCCGAGAGCACCGCCACCGGATGGGGCCGCAAATGCGCGTTCAAGGCATCGCGGATCGTATCGGTATCCCATGCGCGCGCGAGGTCCACATGCGCGACCTGCGCCCGCGCATGCACGCCGGCATCGGTGCGGCCGGCACCTTGCACCAGTGTCTGCTCGCCCGTGAGCGCAGAAACCGCGGCAGTGAGCGCGCCCTGTACGGTGACGCGATCCGCCTGGATCTGCCAGCCGGAAAAAGGCGCGCCGTCATATTCGATGATCAGTCTGTAGCGCGGCACGGTCGATCCACCTCAAGCCCCGGCGCAGAACCGCTTGCTATAGATGGGCGATGCAGGGGAGCCCACTTGACGCTCAGGCAGCAGCGGCTCTGGCCTCGCGGAACGACACCAGCCGGCGTTGCGCCTCGTCCCACAATGTCAGACGCACGCAACCGAAGCTTTCCAGCAATGTGAGTCGGCCGACATGGCGCAACTCCGGATGGTCGCGCAGCACGCGCGGCAGCCGATAGTACGGAATGCGGCTGTGCAGATGATGCACATGGTGGATGCCGATATTGGCGGTGAACCAGCGCAGCCATAGCGGAAGATCGTAATGCGACGAACCGTGCAAAGCGGCCTCGTGCAGGTCCCAACCGCGGCTCTCGTTCCAGAACGTGTCCTCGAACTGGTGCTGCACGTAGAACAGCCACACGCCGAACACTGCGGACAATAGCAGGATCGGCAGATGCACCAGGAAGAAAGCCTTGACGCCGATGAGCAAGATCAGCGCGACGGCGATTGCCGCGATCGCCGCGTTAGTCGCCTGCGTGCTAATCCACGGCTGCCAGCCGGCGCGCATCAATCCGACCGGCAGGCGGTGTTGCAACAGGAAAAGATAAGCGGGCCCGACGCCAAACATCACCAGCGGATGGCGATAGAGCCGGTATTTCAGCCGCCCCCACCGTGAACGCGCCATATACTCGCGCACGGTCAGCGTATCGACGTCGCCTATGCCGCGGCGATCGAGATTGCCGGAAGTGGCGTGGTGGATCGCATGCGTGCGCCGCCAGAAATCGTACGGCGTCATGGTGAGGACGCCGATGACGCGGCCGACCCAGTCGTTCACCGCCTTGTTGGGAAAGAAGGAGCCGTGACCGCAGTCGTGCTGGATCATGAAAAGCCGCACGAGGAATCCCGAGGCGGGAAGCGCGAGCAACAGTGAGGCCCACCAGAAACCGAACGAATAGACGAGCCAAGCCGCCACCCAGAGCGCCGTCAAAGGCAGGGCGGTAATCGTCAGTTCGACCATGCTGCGCGCGCGGCTCGGCTCGCGGTAGCGGTTGAGTATCGAGGTCCAGAGGCGGGCTTCGGCGGGAGACGTTTCGGAGTTGTGGCCAATGCTCAAGCTGGGTTTCCAGGTCGGGACGCCGGATGCGGCCGCGCGCCGGACTATGTCGCAATGCAAAGGAAGAATGCAATTCCTGCCCGATAATCTGGACTTTTTGGTGTTCGCGGCCGCTTCTCGACTTCGTTACTGCGGCTCAATGTCAGCCGCCCGGCGTCTGCTCGCGGACGACGGCCGACCGCACGGCGAGCGCAAGTCGCCCCTTGACCGTGACCTTGACCCCGCCGAACAGCCCCTTGCGCAGGAAGCCGCGCCCGCGCAGCCGGCCGATCTGATCGGGATCGATGTCGAAATAATTGCCGCGTATGGCGTAGGCCAGCGCCGACAGGTCGCCGCGATAGAGCCCGCGCGTCACCCAGAGGCGGAACGCCATGGCCGCGCGCTGCGCGCCGCCCGGACCGC
>DATCDX010000041.1:0-6824 GCA_036510475.1 Steroidobacteraceae bacterium | reverse complement strand
ACGCTCCCCTGCCGACGCTTCGCAGGCACCCTCACGGGACTCCTGGCACGGCTTGGGGTCGATGTGGATCGCTACCCCTTCATCGCAATGGACTTTCACCATCTACTCCTTGCCGGTCTCCCGGCGCACGTCCGGAAAATGCCTGCCCGATCCCGACTTCCGGCTAGTGCTCCGAAAAATGCGGCTCGCGCTTCTCGAAGAACGCGCGCACGCCCTCCACGCAGTCGTGGGTCTCCAATGTCATCTCCTGAGCACTGCGCTCGGCCCGCAATTGTTCCTGCAGCGAATTGTCAAACGTCGAGGCATGCAGGGAACGGATTTGACCGAGCACCGCGCACGGCCCGGTCGCCAGCCGGTGCGCCACTTCCTGGGCGCGCGCCACGACCTCCGCCGCCGGCACCACGGCATAGACAAGCCCCCAGTCGAGCGCGGTTTTGGCATCGATCTTTTCGGCCAGCATCAACGAGGACAATGAGCGGCCGCCACCGATGCGCCGCGCCAGATGAAAAGTGATTCCCGCATCCGGTACCAGACCCAGACGCGCAAACGACGGTAGGAAGTATGCATTGTCGCCGGCGACGATGATGTCGCTGGCCAGCGCAAGACTCATGCCCGCGCCCACCGCCGCGCCGTTGACCGCCGCCACGATGGGAAAGCGAAATCCGCTCATGCGGAGAATCAAGGGATCCATGAAGCGGCGCATTTCGAAGTGCGCCCGCTGCCTCGCCTCTCGGGTCTTAAGGTCGACCGAATGCAGGTCCAAACCGCTGCAAAAGACATCGTCGCTGCCGGTGATGACCACCGCCCGGGCGCCGCTTTCACCCTTTTGTATTTGATCGAGCGCCAGGTGCAGCGCGCGAATGATGCTGATGTCGATCGCATTGCTGGCTTCCGAACGTTGTATGACGAGCGTCGCAACTCCGTCGGCAACCGTGAACGATAGCGTATTCATGAGCGTCCCCTCCTCGCGTAATCGCCGGCCCGCACCATTGACTTATTGCGGTAAGGCGTCTTCTAATAACCAGTCCGTACCGCGATCATGCCTCCTGCCGACCGTCCCCGCAAGGAGCCGGCACCACAAGGTTTGGACGGGTCGCGCCCCATCCCGGACGGGAGTTAACCGATGCCGATGACCAGTGGGCGCAGATGCGCGGCTTTGCTGTTGGGAACCGCGAGTTTGGTGTTGCTGTCCGGCGGGCTGCCGTCGCTCGCGGCGGATGCGTTTCCCAGCGAGATTCCGGCGGCGTTCGTACCGCGCGTGGACAGCTTCGATTACGTCGAACGGGACGTGATGATCCCGATGCGCGACGGCGTGAAACTGAACACCGTGATTTTGATTCCGCGCGGCGCAAAGCGTGCGCCGATCTTGTTGACGCGCACTCCCTACGGCGCATCGGAGCGCAATTCACAGAGCGCGCATCTGTCGGTGGTACTCGACAGCACCGATGTCGCGGACGACGCGGTGGTGAACGGCGGCTACATACGCGTGCTGCAGGATGTGCGGGGCAAGCACGGCTCGGAAGGCGATTACGTCATGACCCGGCCATTGCACGGTGCGCTGAACCCGACCGACGTCGACCACTCGACCGACACCTACGACACCATCGATTGGCTGGTGAAGAACATTCCCGAATCCAACGGCAAGGTGGGCATTCTCGGCATCTCCTATGACGGATTCACGTCACTCATGGCGCTGGTGCATCCGCATCCGGCACTGCGCGCGGCGGTTCCCATCAACGCCATGGTCGACGGCTGGAGGGGCGATGACTGGTTTCACAACGGCGCATTTCGCCTGGACAGCCTGACCTACATTCACGATCAGGAGGCGACTCGCGGCAGCGATCTGACGTGGTGGTCGGATCACTACGACGATTACGAGACCTGGTTGGCTGCGGGCTCAGCCGGGGAGATGGCCAAACGGCACGGCCTCGAACAATTGGGATTCGCCGCCAAGGTCATGAGCCACCCTGCCTACGATTCCTTCTGGCAGGGCCAGGCGATGGATAAAATTCTCGCCAAGCAAGGTATCACCGTACCCACCATGCTGGTGCACAGCCTGTGGGACCAAGAGGATATCTACGGCAATATTGCCGTCTACAACGCACTCAAGGCGCAACGCCCGGAAACATCGAATCTATTCCTGGTCATCGGACCCTGGTATCACCATCAGGAGCGGCTCGACGGCAGCGCCATCGGCCGGATTCGGTTCGGCAGCGACACGGCGCAGTATTTCCGGCTACATATACTGCGGCCGTTTCTGGATCATTTTCTTAAAGACGACGCGCCGCCGTTGAAATTATCGCCGGTCACCGCATTCGAGACCGGAGCGAATCGCTGGGAGTCGCTTAAGCTATGGCCGAGCGGTTGCGCGAGCGGCTGCGGCATCGATCATCAAAAGCTTTATTTGCAGCCGGGCGGCAATTTGCGCTTGAGTCCCGCCGACGATACCGGCGATACAACCGGTACGGTGAACCCGGCAACGGTGCGCGCGCAACCTGCTCGCCCGGGCGCCGCCGCCGATTTCGAGTCCTACGTGTCCGATCCGGCGAAGCCGGTCCCCTATCTGCCGCGCCCCATCCACATCGGCGGCGAGGCCGGAGAGATTAGCTGGCAGACGTGGCTGGTGAGCGATCAGCGCGACGCCGCCTCACGCCAGGATGTCTTGAGCTTCGCCACGCCGGTGCTCCAAGAACCCGTCAAGATTAGTGGCGAACCGATCGCCAATCTGATTGCCTCGACCACCGGCACGGACGGCGATTTCGTGGTGAAATTGATCGACGTCTATCCGGACGAGGTCGGGCGCCAGCCCACGATGGGTGGATATCAACTGATGATCGCCGCCGACATATTGCGTGGCCGCTACCGCGACTCCTTCAGCGACCCTGAGCCCATACCGTCGAATCAAAAACAGACCTACCGCTTCGCGCTGCCCACCACCAACCATGTGTTCCTGCCGGGACACCGCATCATGGTCCAGGTGCAGTCGAGCTGGTTCCCTGTGTACGACCGCAATCCGCAGAGCTATGTGAAGAATGTCTTTTTCGCCAAACCCGGCGATTACAAGAAGGCGACGATTAAAATATTCGATGGCGGGCCGAACACCAGCTTCGTCGATTTGCCGGTGGTGCATGGCCCGCCATGAATGAGCGTCGCCTCAACGCGTAGCGCCCCTTAGCGCGGTTTATTGCCGCCTTCGGATTCGCGCTTGTTGTTTTCCTGCCGCTTCGGATGCTGCGGATTGGACTTAGGCCCACCGGCTTGGGCGCGCGCTTTCTGCTGCGGTCGCGTTCCAGGCTGCGGATGCATTCCTGGCTGCTGCTGACGTATTCCAGGCTGCGGGTGCGTCCCGGCCTGTGGGTACGCGCCGTTCGGATGCGCCGCGCCATTGGGCGGCATATGACCGGCATTCGGCGCAGCGCCGGCCGGCGCCGTGCCAGCACCGCGCGCTCTAACCACTCCGGGACCATTGAACGCTGCGGCTCTCGGTGTGGCCGCAATGGCGGGATGGCCGCCGTTGGCTCGCTCGAAAAGCGCGGGGTCCCTGCCGGCCTGCTGAACGTGCTGGCGCTGCATCGGCGTCGGAGCGACGTGCCGATCCTGCGCATACGCTCGTTCTTGGGCGCTCGGCGCTGCGGCGACACCATGCGGGCCGCCGTTGTAGCTCACCCGGTTGACGGTTCTGTTGTTGATCACCGTCTCGTTATAGGTGTTATGAATCACCGTGACATTGACGTTGTTGACGGCCCGGTTGTACGCGAAGGAATTCCCGACCCAGCGTCCACCTGCAAAGCCGGCGCCGCCGTAGCCGTAGCCGTAATTCACGCCGCCGTAGAATCCGACGTGCGGGCCCCAGTAACCGGCATGAAATGCGTACATGCCGCCGACGAAACCCCAGTAGCCGGGAGTCCAGAGAACGCCAACTTGCGGGGGTTGGACCCAGGTTCCCGGTACCCAGTAATAGCCTCCACCGCCATAGCCCCAATAGCCGGGAGTCCAGAGATATCCCGCTTCAGGGCACGGCGGCTGGTCGTATTCCGGCAACGGCGGCGGCGCTTCGCTGGCTTGCGCCTGCGCATCGCCCGGCTCTGAATAAGCCTGCGGTGGCGGCGGCGCCTCATAAACTCGCCGCGCCGGCAGCGGTTCGACTACGCAGCCGGCGAGCAGGGCCGCCGACAGCGCAAACGCCACGCCCAGGATGGGCAGCCGTATGCCTTCAAAATTCTTTCGTTGTATCGTCATTGAGTGGCCCACCCCTGTGATGTTGCACGTCAGCGTACGCAACCGTGCGCTGTCCATGAAACATATAACGTCACGGTTCGAGCATCGGCTAGCTCCGTGAAGCGAATGTAACGTCCTGACGCCATATTGCGACAGCCCCCTCATCGGGGTTGGCGTTGCCGCTCATGGGCGTGTGGGCATCGACTTCCCCGTATCAACGCTTGGGCGGCGCGGCGGTGATGATGGCCCGCAATTCCTTGAGCTTTGCCTTGATCGCAGCGGCATTCTCCGGTCCCATTCGGATCAGCAGCTTCTGTCCCGCGGGCAACGCTTCCAGCGCCGGGTCCGCAAACTTGTACATGACATTGGGTCGGACAAGCGCAGGTGCCGCAGGCTGCGGCGCCGCCAACAGCAGGTCGATCACCTGCACCAGACGATCGTTGAAATAACCGTTCGGATAGCCTAAGTCTTGGTACGAGCTCTGAAACAGCGGATAGAAATGGATGTACACAGCCGCCAGCTTTTGCGCATCGAGCTTTTGGATCACCTCGACCAACGGTTGGTATCGCTTGAAGTTTTGCGGATCGAGGGTGGCGTGCAGCTCGTCGCCGTTGACCATGAAGGAGCCGGCGATCGCGCTGGTCGGCCGCTTATCCACCGGCGCCTTTTGACGCGTCAAATTATCGATCGTCACGACCAGGTGCCGGATGATGTTTTCCGGCAGCAGGTAGTCCTTCACCGCGGCGGCGCCGGCGACTTCGGTCAGCGCGTCGCTCATGGCCGCATCGCTGTCGCCGAGCGCCGGCAAAGGCGTTGATGCGGAGCCACCCGGTGCCACAGGCAACGGATGTGCGATGGCGGGTTCCCCCACCGGTGGCGGCGGAGCCGGTTGCGCCGTCAGCGGCACCCGCGGCAGCGCGGTTTTGCGGCCATGCAAGTAGTACCAGCCACCCGCGGCGACCACAATCACAAGGGCCGCTACGCCCACCATCGGTTTATTGATCATCGGCACTCCAATTGAGCATCAGCATTCCCGTCGATATATCGCAGCTATCGCACCGCTACCATGCCTACCCCGCCTTTGACATGCGCATTTGAAGTTCGTGCCGTCGATAGTCGATGACCAATGTATCGAGCAGCCCGAGCGCGTCCATGCCGATCAAAATCGCAGGCACACTCGTGAGCTTCCATTGCTTGAATATGTACAAGTCGGCAAAGGTCACTCCCGAATCCATGATGCGTATGGTGCCAAGTTCAATAGCGGGCGTCGCGATGATTTCGCCGTTTTGCACGTCCTTGGTCGCGCCCATGATCTGATCGGGTCGCCCGCCGAATTGAACGTTGTGGTAGGCCAGCGCGTGCTTCAACGCGAGATTCGCAATGGTGGCCTGACCGCCCGTATCGATGATGGCCTTGGTGCGCACGTCGCCGACTCTCGCATCGACGACCACCAGGGTACCGTTCAAACCGTAGAACGGCACATCCACGAAACCACGCGGGGATCGCTCGCCTCGGGAATAGGTAATGGAGATTCGGTCATGGCGAAAATCGATGAAGATGCGCTTGCCCGCCAGACCCTCGGCGCCGAGGATTCCCTGGGCGCCACCCAATGCATCGGGCACGATCGGCAGCGTGGTCGAATCCACCGCAAGATCGCCGACGGTGAGGGTATCGACATGAATCGTGGGTACGGTGGCGAAGCCCGTCACGCCTCGCAGCACCACGGGCGCGGACTGGTTCGTGGGAATACCCAGCGCCAGCGCCACCAAGGCCGTCACCGCGCTGTGACTCGCACCCGTGTCGAGCACCAGCCGGAATGGTCCGTGACCATTGATCATGACCGGTGCCCAAATGCGCCCGATTTCATCACGCCGAGTGGGCGAAACATAGCGCGGCTCAGGGGCCTCGACCATGATGTCCGCAAGCTGCTCGATGGCGGCGGCGGCGGCAGGCGTCTCAGCCGGCAAAACCGCTGGCGCCGTGGCACTCGCCGAACGCGGGCACAACGCCAGCGTGCAAATCGCCGTCGCGCATAAACCCCACCACTTGCCCGCCAACCTATTCAATGTCGCAGTTTCCTTGTCGACGACCAAGCGTACCGCCGCCGACGGCACTGTACCGGTTCGGAGAAGTGTGCGCCCGGGAAAGATCCGCGGCAAACGGCCTGAAAATTGCGTGGCGGCGCAATGCTTGCCGGCACATCCGTGGCGGCGCAGCGCGTAATCACGCGCTAGAAATTCTCGGTATCGACCTCTGCCTGCGTCGCGGCATCGTAACGCTCACCGACAATAGTGCGTTGGTTGAGCAGCACATCCAAGCGTGCCAGCACATCCGGCTGCAATTGAACCGCGGCAGCACCGAGATTCTCCTCCAGGTGCGCGCTGCTGGTGGTGCCGGGAATCGCCACCACGTGTGCGCCGCGTGCCAACACCCAAGCCAGTGCCAATTGCGTCATGGAGGCGTGCGCTGCGCGCGCCAGCCTCGCGTACTCCTCGAGCAAGCGCAGATTCGCGGCGTATGCCGCAGGCTCGAAGCGCGGCATCTTGCGGCGAATGTCCTTGGCTTCCAACGCGGCGACATCGACCAGGCTCCCCGTGAGAAATCCT
>DATCDX010000040.1:0-23216 GCA_036510475.1 Steroidobacteraceae bacterium | reverse complement strand
CCACCTCGGCCGGTGGCGCCACCACGATTGCGCCGGGGCCCGCCAGCACGCGCGTCACATTCAAGGTCGAGTCGGGTTCAATGATCACGCGCGCATAGGGTTTGCGCGCCACGATTTGTTCGATATCGAGCCGATCCGGGTCGTGCTCGAACTTCACGCCCAGTACGTCCAAGCGTTCCCAGTTGATGAAGTCGTCGCGCAATGCATTGTCGATGGTATGCAGATGGGCGATGCTGATATTGCCGGCGAAGCGGATGGCGGGCTTCTGCACGCCGTATCGCAGCTTGGCATCCCCGCTCAAACGTCCGCCCAATAGGGTCATGGAGGTGTGCTGTGCGATATAGGGCTGCACGGCGGTCAGATCGATCCCGCTAAGCTTCAAGCTTAAGTTGGCGGAAAGAGGTTGCGGCGTGACGTCGCCGCTCACCTTCAAGGCGCCTTTCTCGTTGATGCGCGTATCCAAGGTCACGTTCAGCGGCTTGGCGAGGTCCAGACTCACGCCGCCGACGGTAAGCGCCAACGGCGCCAGCAAGACCTTGACCGCAGGATGCGTGCTGCGATCCTCGGCTGAAATACTCGCATCGCGCAGCGTGAACTCGCGCAAATCAAATCGCCAGGCCGGAGGGGCGGCCGGCGCGGCGCCGGTCGTCAACTTCACCGCGCCGGCGTTCGCCGCTGTAGCAGGTGTCGTCGCAGTTGGCAGTGCCGTCGCGCCGGCAGGTGCCCTAGGCGTAACGGGCGCTCTCACCCGCGCTGGCGCGCGCGTCATCGCCGTTGGCTGGGCAAGTTTGAGCAAATTGAATGACCCGTCCGGCTCCAGCCACGTCACCAACTTCAATCCCGTCAGCGACAGCGAATCAACGTGCGCCTGGCGCTGCGCGAGATCCACCGTCGTGCCGTTCAAAGCCAACTCGGGCACGGTAACCCAGTCGGTATCCGAACCCTTCGGTCTGATGGCCAGGCCGGCGACCGTGACCTTCGGCAGATTGACCTTCAAATCAACCTTGTCTTTGAGGGAGAACTGATAGGTGACGTTCAGGTTGACGGCGCCCGAATTGACGCCGAAGTTCAGTTGATCTTCCAGGTATTCCCAAATCGTGTGCGCCTGCAAGCCGTCGACCTGAATCTCACCATCTGATTCGATCGGTTGCACCGACAGATGTCCGCGCCATTCCAGCCGCTCTCCGAGTTTCGAGGTCCCGCTGAAGGTGAAGCGGCCGCCGTCGACTCCGGTGGAAAAGTTCTGCAGCTCGAAGTTGATCGGCTCCAAGTGCGCCGCGAAAGCAGAGGGCCGGCTGCGATCCTCGTAGGAAACCTGGCCTGCGCTGACTTTGAACGAGCCGATTCGTATCGCGGGAATCGGCCCGCTCTTTTCTGCCGGCTTGGACGGCGAGGGTTTCGGGCGCAACTGCAGCAGATTCAGAACGCCGCTCGGCGCCACGATGGCGTTGGCATAGGGAGCGGCAATATCGATGTTCGCGAATGTATACGCGCGATGCCATATCGAGGACAGATCGAAATCGACGAACAGGCGCTCGAAGCCCACCAATTTCTCACCGCTCGCAGAGGCCAGCGAGAAGTCCTTGACTTCGAGCTGGAACAAAAACGGGTTGAGATGGATCTCTCCGACCGTCGGCGTCACATTCAAGGTCTGCGGAATATCCTTGAGCAGCGCCGATCGCAGCAGCCTGGGCGCCAGCACGAATCCCGCCAAGGCGTACAGCCCAACCAACAGCGCCACAATGGCCGCAATACGAAAGGCCGTTGTTTTAGTGAATCGCAGCACAGGACATCCCGCCTTTACGCGCCGGCCGATCTAAAGGAGCCTAATCCAGCAATACTACGCCTAACGCTTGTTGCGTTGAATCAGCCGCTTGCGTTTACGCACCTGCCGGGGCGTCAGAGGATTGCGCTTCCCCGCGAAGGGGTTTTCATCGCCCCGGAAGGCGACTCTGACCGGCGTGCCCATCAAATCGAACGCCTTGCGATAGACGTTGACAAGGTAGCGGCGATAGGCCTCCGGCACGTGATCGGTCTGATTGCCGTGGATCACGATGACCGGCGGATTGCGGCCGCCCTGATGAGCATAACGCAATTTGATGCGCCGCCCGCTGACCAGCGGCGGCTGATGACTTTCGACGGCCGCCTCGAGCACGCGCGTCAATTCCGGAGTACTCATGGCACGAGTGGCGGCGGCATAGACTTTCCGCACCGCCGCCAACAGTTCGCCCACACCACTGCCGTGCCGTGCCGAAATGAAATGCAGCGGCGCGAAATCGGCAAACTCCAAGCGCTGCATGATTTGGCCGCGAATCAGATCGCGCTGTTCGGTGGGGATGTTGTCCCATTTATTGACGGCCAGAACCAGCGCTCGCCCTTGTTCGATGACCGTGCCCAACAGGCTCGCGTCTTGTTCGGCAATGTTATCCTGCGCATCCATCACCACGACCACCACATGGGCGGTCTCGATCGCCTGCAGCGTTTTGATCACGCTGAATTTCTCGACGGTCTCCTCGACGCGCGAACGGCGCCGCAACCCCGCCGTGTCGATCAGCGTATAGCGCTCACCGTCGCGCTCGAACGGCACCAGCACCGCATCACGGGTAGTGCCCGGCTGATCGAACGCCACCATGCGATTTTCACCGAGCAGGCGGTTGATCAACGTGCTCTTGCCGACATTCGGGCGGCCGATAACGGCGACTTTGATGCCGGTCATTTCCGGGCCGTCCTGCGGGTCCGGGGTCAATCCCGCGAGAACCGCCTCCAGCAGCGAAATCACTCCCTGATCGTGAGCCGATGCGATCGGATGCGGCTCACCCAGGCCCAATTGGTGAAAATCAGCCACCGCGATATCGTGGTCGAAGCCTTCGGTCTTGTTAACCGCCAAGAACACAGGCTTGCCGCTGCGGCGCGCCAACTGAGCCACGAATTGATCCTGCGGTGTCACACCCGCGCGGCCATCCACCAGTACGATGAGCCGATCCGCCTCGCTGATCGCCCGCTCGGTCTGCGCGATCATCAGGCTCTCGATGATGTCGGCGTTTTCCACCAGACCACCCGTGTCCACCACGATGCAGGGGACCAGGGTACGGCGGGCGAAGCCATACTGCCGATCACGCGTCAGCCCCGGCAGATCCGCCACCAACGCGTCGCGTGTGCCGGTCATGGCATTAAACAAGGTCGATTTACCCACATTGGGCCGACCGATCAACGCAACGACCGGCAGCATTGCCTACGGCTTGGACGGAGCGGCCGGCGCGCCTGGATCGGTCGGCGGCACCGGCGTCACCGGCAACGCCAGCGGATCCGGGACCTGCGTTTCTAGCGGTACAGTCGGCGTCACCGAGGGCTCGGTGGGCGCCGCGGTGGGCGTAAGTGGAGTCGCTGCGGGTGCGGTGGGGGCCGCCTCGGGAGCAGCGGGCGGCGGCACGGCCGCTGCTGCCGGCCTCGTCCGGGGAGTCGCTCGATACGCAGCCAAGGTGCCGCCGTCGGTCAATACCACGACGGTGTCGTCCACCGCTACCGGCGGATTGGTAACCCTGTCTTTCGAAATACGCACTCTCGCCACCAGCTCGCCGGTGGTTTTGTCCAACCAGTGCATGTAGCCCTGGTAGTCGGCGACCGCGATCGCCGTGCTCGTCACGGCCGGCGTGCTCAAACCCCGACGCTTCAATTTCACATTTCGCCACAGCTCCGAGCCGTCGCGTTGGCGCATCGCCACCACGACGCCGTCGGATTCCGTCACGTATAAATTGTCGGCATCGACCGCCAAACCGCGGTAGCTCGACATGTCATGCGCCCACCAGACTTGACCCGAATCGAGGGCAAGCATCGCCGTGCGCCCTTGGAAGCCCGCCGCGAATACGTTGTCGCCCACAGCTCGCACCGCCGAATCGACGTCGACCAACCGGTCGAGTTCCGTACGGCCGTGCGGGGTGGACAGAGCCGTATCCCAAACCGTGTCGCCGGTGGCAAGCGAAACCGCCATGACTTTACCGTCGTCGAAACCGCTGATCGCGACTTCCTTGACGATGATCGGTATCGCCGTGCCGCGCAGGCTCAAGCGCGGCACCTGCTGTTCCACCGACCACAATTCCTTGCCGGTGTGCGCATCGAGTCCGTGCAGTCTGCCGTCGACCGACCGTATCACGACGACCTTCTCGCTGATGGCCGGCGCGGACAGCAGCTCGGAATTCACACGCGAGCGCCACAGTTCGCGCCCGGTGGCGCCGTCCAGTGCAACGATGTCGCCCTTGCTGGAACCCACCACCACCATCCCTAAAGCAGCAGCGGGTCCCGCGGACAATGGCAGTTTCAATTTCTTGACCCATAGATGACGCCCCGTCTTAAGCGACGCGGCCAGCACTTCGCCCTTGTGGGAGGCAGCGAACACCACACCGTTGTCCAGCGCCGGCCCCAATCCTAAGCGCAACACCACCTGTTTCTTGCCGCCGCCGACCCTCTCGCTCCACAGTTTTTTCACCGGCAGCGTGGTCGGAAACTTAACCAACTTGGCGGGCGGTTCGACGTCTTTGTCCTTGCTGCAACCAACTACCATCAACAGCGCGGCGAGGCTCAAAGGAAGCAATAAGCGCATCAGGGTTTAGCCTTGTTCAAAGTGTCGGAAGCGGTCTGGGCGACCGGCGCCGCGGCCGTGCCGAGATCCGCAATCTTCAATTCCAGCAACGAAGCATCGACGCTGCGCGCATCACCGGCGGCAAGCGCTGCTTTGTATTCCGTGTCGGCGCCGGCAATGTCTTTTTTCGCATAGAGTGCGTCGCCGCGCACCTCGTGGTAGCGGACCGCAAACGCCCCGGGTGTCCCGGCGGCGAGCGTCTTGATGGCCTCGTCCGGTTTGCCCTGATCGATCTGCACTCGCGCGAGCCGAAGTCGCGCGATCTGCCGCAATTCGCTGTCCTTCGAGTTGTTCATGACCTGCGTCAGCGGCGCAACCGCGTCGGCGAGCTGTTCACTGTCGATATACAGCCGCGCAATCGTCAGTTGCGCCTGATCGGCGTAGGGCGATTTCGGATGGTCCTTGATGAGTTCGTCGGCAATCTGCCGGGACTTGGCGGCGTCATTGCGCTCGAGCGCAACGGTCATCGAACTGAACTGCGCCGCGGCCTTCAGTGCATTCGCATTGTGAGAGCTCTGGTAGTACCGCCAGCCAAACAGCGCCGCCGCGCCGAGAACCACTCCGGCGACCACCGACGGACCATTCTCCATCGTCCAGCGCTTGACGGCTTCCCATTGTTCATCGTCGGTCAAATAATCGTCTGCCATGGCTTCTCCGCTAACCCGTCTTAAGACCCAACAACACCCCTAAGCGTTCACTGATCCGGTCCAAGGGGCATTCTTCCTGCGCCAGTTCCCGGCGCAGCGCCTTCACGGCGACCACACCCCGGGCCATTTCGTCATCCCCCAGAACAAGCGCAAATTGTGCGCCGCTCTTGTCCGCGCGCTTGAACTGCGCCTTGAAGCTGCCGCCGCCTAGATTGATTTGCAATGCGAGATCCGGCCATGCGTCGCGCAATCGCTCCGCCAGTTTGAAACCTGCGATCTCCGTGTGTTCCCCCACCAGCACCAAATAAACCTGCGGCCGGGAACGCGCCATGCCCAACCCCAACTTCTCGAGCAGCATGACGATGCGCTCCTGGCCCATCGCCCAGCCAATGCCGGGAGTGGCGGCGCCGCCCAATTGCGCGACCAGACCGTCGTAACGTCCACCGGCGCACACCGTGCTCTGCGACCCCAGCAAGTCGGTGGTCCACTCGAAGACCGTGCGTGTGTAGTAATCCAGTCCGCGGACCAAGTGCGGCTCCACATGATACTCGATGCCGGCGCTGCGTAGGTGCGCGCACAACGACTCGAAATGCGCCCGCGACTCGAGATCGAGTGAATCGAGCAGCACCGGCGCGCCGGCCACGATTCGCTGCATATCCGGGTTCTTGCTGTCCAGTATCCGCAGCGGATTGCCTTGCAGGCGCCGTCGGCTGTCTGCGTCGAGCGCCGCCTCATTCGCGCCGAAATAGGCGGTGAGCTGATCGCGATAGGTCGCGCGCGAGGCGGGCGTACCCAATGAATTCACCAACAATTTGACGCGCGTCAAGCCGAGCCGCCGCAGCAAGCGCGCGGCTAGCAGGATAATTTCCGCATCGACGTCGGGACCCTCGAAACCGAACGCCTCCGCGTCGATTTGATGAAACTGGCGGAAACGTCCGGCCTGTGGCCGTTCCCGCCGGAACATCGGGCCCATGCACCACACCCGCAGGCGCCCGTCGCGCAGCATGCCGTTCGAGATGACCGCACGCACGATGCCGGCGGTCGCTTCCGGCCGCAGCGTGATCTGATCCTCACCCTGATCGACGAAGCTGAACATCTCCTTCTCGACGATATCCGTGAAATCGCCGATCGAGCGCTTGAACAATTGAGTTTGCTCGATCACGGGAACCCGGAATTCCTCGTAACCGTAGCCTAAGAACACTTCGCGCGTGATGCGCTCCAAGTGCTGCCAGGCCGCGACCTGCGCGGGCAACACATCATGCACGCCGCGCAGGGGCTCGATAATCTTGCTCAAGGGGACTCTCCGATCAGCCGGGCGGACGCGTGTTGCGCGTCGACCCGTCGCGGGTCGATACATCACCGCTCGATGCATCGCGGGTCGATGCGTCGCGGGTCGTGCCATCTCGCGCCGGCACGCTGCGGACATCGCGTCGCAGGACGCCGTCGGCGCCCGCCTCGAAGCGGGCTACATGGCCGGCGACGAATTGCGGCCCGATCGCAACTGTCCTACCGTTGATGTCCAGCTGCACACCGTTCGCGAAGCCCAAGTACACGTGCATGGGCGCGCTGCCGGCGATGCTCTTTACGCTGTTGGCGCTGCCATTGCCTGCGTATAGCCGCCGGCCAGCGGCATCGTGCACGTCCACCCACGAGTCGGCCGAAAAGCTCAGACGCAAGCGCGCGCGGCCTGTTCCGGGCGCATCGGTCGCCGTAGCGGCAACGGCAGCGGCAGCCGTCGCAGCCGGCCGGGTCAGTGAGGTCCGTAGCGCGGTGGGCGCGCCGGAATCGGTACGTGACAGCCTTGCAGCGCTGGTCACGTCCAGTGTCGCGGGTGGCAGGGGTGTCGCGGAGGTCGCGGGTGTCGCCGCCGCTGCGACTGTTGTCGACGGGTTTGTCGCGTCCGTCTGCGCTGAAAGCGCCTCGGCTACAGGCGCGGCCGCCAGGGGCGCGTTGCCGGCAGGCGCCGCGCCGCGCTGTTGCCACGGCTTCCACCACAGCACACCGAGAACCAACAGCGCAACCGCCACGGATCCCGCGACCGGTATCAGAGGCAGGTTTCTCACGGCGGGGGCATCGGTAGCCCGCAGCCGCACGCTCGCGGCTTGCGCGCCGGCCGCCGGCGGCGCATGGGCGCGAGATTCGTAGCCGGCCAGTACTTCACCTACCGGCAGCGCCAACAGTCCGGCGTAGCGCTTGAGGTGCCCCTTGACGTATACCGACGGGCCGATGCGCGCGTAATCGTCGGCCTCCAGCGCATCGACCACCCAGGCATCGAGATGCAGTTCATCGGCCGCTTTTTGGGTGCTCAAGCCTCGGTCCTCACGGGCCGCCTTGAGCCGTGGCCCCAGCGCTGCGGCCGACTCGATCATCGATCGACGCCGCTACGCAGCATGAGTGCCTGTTGCGAATTGGGAAATTCCGTCTGCACTCGACGGGCGTAGGCCGCGGCCGAGGTGGCATCGCCCAGTTTTCTTTCCGCGCGAAATCCCAGCCACAGGATATCGGAAGTCGGCGGATTCACCGCCAGATATCCTTTTACGCTTTCGACGGCCTGCGCGGCGTCGCCACGATCGAACGCCATATTACCCAGTTGCAACATGGCCTCAGGCATGTTCGGGCGAATTGCCAGTGCGTGTCTGAAATACCGCTCGGCATCGATCACATTCCCGGTGCTCTGTGCGCAAACGCCGGCGTTGGTCAGCGCCACTTCCGGCGTTTGATACAGCGGGCTGCTCGCCACCTCATTGAAGAGCTTTTCGCCCGCGACAGCCTTGCCGCTGCGGCATAGGAATCCCGCATAGGCATTCTGAATATTAGGGTCTTTCTTGCCCAATCGGTACGCGTTGGCATAGCCGCGCTCGGCTTTGGGCATATCGTTCAGACGCTCATACACCAGACCCGCCGTCATCTGCACGTCCGGGTTTCGCGGATCCTCCTTCAGCGCCCGCTCGATGAAGTCCTGTGAGGCCGCCATTTTGCCGAGCTTCAAGTATTCGATCGAGAGCTGCATGTCCGTCGCCGCCGTCTGCGCAGGCGACGCTTTATGAAATGGAGAAGTGTGGGTGCAGGCCGTCAAACCCACTCCCAGAATCAAAACCAGCGCCGCACTCTTGCCGATCACAGTCACGGTTCGCATGCTCATCGGAACTCCGCCGGCGCCCGCGGCGCGGCTGCCAGCTTGGTGCCGAGCCGCACCAGCGTGCGATCCCTGACGCGTCCCGCCAATTGCCCGCAGGCCGCATCGATGTCATCGCCGCGCGTCCGCCGCGTTGTGGCGATGACGCCGTGATCATTGAGAATATCGCGAAACCTCAAGATCGTCGCCGCCGGCGAACGCCGGTAGTGAGTGCCGGGAAACACGTTGAATGGAATCAGATTGAGCTTCGCCGGCCGGCCCTTCAGCAGGCGTGCGAGTTGTAGGGCGTGCTCGGGGCGGTCGTTCACGCCGTCGAGCATGACGTACTCGAAGGTGATGCTGCGGCCGTTTTGCCGTTCGATGTAATGCCAGCACGCAGCCAGCAATTCTTCGATCGGATGTTTCCGATTGATGGGCACCAGCGTATTGCGCAGCTCATCGTTCGGCGCATGCAGCGACACGGCCAGCGCGACGTTGCATTCTTCCGCCAGTTTGTAGATCTGCGGCACCAACCCTGAGGTGCTCAATGTCACCCGGCGACGTGACAAGTCATATCCCAAATCGTCGAGAAATATGCGCATCGCCGGCACCACGTTACGATAATTGGCAAGCGGCTCGCCCATGCCCATGAATACGATGTTGGTGATGTTGGCGCGGGCGTCGCCGCCACGGCCATCGCCGTGTCCGGGGCGCGACGCCGACAATTCACGATGCGCCAGCCATACCTGGCCGACGATTTCCGCGACGCTCAGGTTTCGATTGAAACCCTGTTGCGCGGTCGCGCAAAAAGAGCAATCCATGGCGCAGCCCACCTGGCTGGAGATGCACAGCGTGCCGCGATCCGGCTCGGGAATGTAAACCGTCTCGATTCCCTGCACCTCGTCCATGCGCAGCATCCATTTGCGCGTGCCGTCGTTCGACACCTGTTCGGTCACGATCTCCGGGACCGCGATTTTGGCGACTTCTTCCAATTGGGAACGAAAATCCTGGGCAAGATCGCTCATGGAAGAGAAATCCGCGGCGCCGCGCCGATAGATCCACTTCATCAGTTGGCGGGCGCGAAACGGTTTCGCGCCGAGACGCTCCGCCACGAACGCCTCGAGTTCCGCGCGCGGAAACCCAAGTAAATTCAACCGTTCGCCGGCCACCGGTACTCTCCTTTGGATTCTTAAGGCAGCCTACGCTAGCGCGTACGCGGGCAGAGCTCTATTTCGCGGAAAAAGTAGGCGATCTCGCGCGCGGCCGTATCCGGCGCGTCGGAGCCATGAACGATGTTCTCGTCGATGCTGGTTGCAAGGTCGGCGCGAATCGTGCCCTTGGCGGCCTTCTTCGGATCGGTGGCACCCATCACGTCGCGATTCTTGCCGATGGCGCCCTCACCTTCGAGCACCTGCACCATCACGGGTCCGGAGGTCATGAAACGTACCAAGTCCTTGAAGAACGGCCGCTCGCGGTGCACGCCGTAAAAACTTTCCGCTTCCGATTGCGACAAATGCGTCATGCGCGCCGCCACCACTCGCAATCCCGCCTGCTCGAAACGACGATAGACCTCGCCGATCAGATTATGGCTGACGCCATCCGGCTTGACGATGGAAAGGGTGCGCTCGATTGCCATGACGACCTCGGGTAAAAGACCGCGAAGTGTACTGGAGCGGGCCCGCGCAAGCAATCAGGATGACCACCGAAGTCCCTGTATTACTTGGAAAAACACCTTCTTCGACTATCCGCGAACGACTGCCTGGCCGAACGCAGGCGGGCTGGGAAAACTCATTTCCCGGGGCGTGAAAACAGGGCTCGGCGCATGCGCCGAGCGGGTTCGCCAGGGACGGCGTACCCCGGCTTGCAGCGATGCAGGATAGCATCGCCTCGCAAGTTTTTCCCGCAGCCCCCAAGGGCGCGGCGCACTGCGCCGCGCGGGGGGCCATGGATGGCCACCCTGGGCTTGCGCGCAGCTTAGGACAGCGTAGCGCAATGGGTTTACGGCGGCCCGGGAAATGAGTTTCCCCAGCCAGCCTTCAGGCACCGTCAGACATTAAAACTCTCGCCGCAGCCGCATTCACCCTTGGCCTTCGGATTTTGGAATTTGAAGGCCTCATTCAGCCCCTGTTTCACGAAATCCACCAAGGTACCGTCGATCAGCGGCAGGCTGACCGCGTCGACCACGACCTTCACGCCGCGCGCCTCGAAAACCGCGTCTTCCGGGTGAATTTCGTCAGCATAATTCACGACATACGCGAATCCCGAGCAGCCGGTCTTCTTGATGCCGACGCGCAAGCCGACGCCCGCGCCGCGCTGCGCCAAATGCGCCCGAACGCGATCCGCCGCCGATTCCGTCAACAATATCGCCATACCGTGCCGCCCTCCATTGCGCCTAAGTCTAATCCAAAGGGCCTATCAGCGGGGTATACATAACATGCCGACAACCCTTAGCGCACGGAAGCACCGCCCGCTTTTTCATAAAGTTCCATGCTGCCCCGCAATGGCGGCGGCCGCGGCCTGCATCGTGGCCAACCAGGCATCCTCCACGATCAGCAGCCGGCCCAGCTTCGGGGCCGGCACCGCAAAGCGTTCGCTCAAGGCCTGCACACTCTCGGGCAGCGCGGCCCGAGCAGGGCCTCCGACCGCGTTCTCGGCGGTCCATGCGGACACCGCGATGGTGTGCGGACAGGCAAAGGCCAAAAACCGTGCCGCCCGGATGATGCCCGAGTTGACTTGCACGTCGAATTGCACCCAGGTGCCCTGCGCGCGGCTGCCCGCGGCGCCACGAAAAATATCCGCACCGGTCAAAACGCCGGCGTTCACCGCAGCGTCGAAGTAGCGGCGGGTCAATGCGCTGTAGTTCACGCGCCGCCCACCCTACGTAAATGGGATACTGCGTGGCCCAACACCGCCACAGCAGTGTCGATGTCGCGCTCACAGGTGCCACGGCCTAAGCCGAATCGCAGGCTGCTCTCGCACAAGCGTTCACTGCGACCCAGCGCGCGCAATACATATGACGGCTCCTGCGACGCTGACGTGCAGGCCGAGCCGGTCGAGACCGCGAGATGCGGGCGCACGGCGGCGAGCAGGCTTTCGCCCTCCACGTCCTCGAATGACACGTTGAGCAGCTGCGGCACGGAACGATCCACGTCCCCATTGCGAAGCACACCGCCAAGCGCCGCGAGTCCCTGCCAGAGCCGCTCGCGCAACGAGGCGACGCGTTCCCCCTCCGACTGCGGCAGCGCCGCCGCCAGCGCGAACGCCGTCCCCATGCCGGCGACTTGGTGAGTCGCCACGGTGCCCGCCCTTAAAGTCCGCTCCTGGCCGCCGCCGAATTGCAGCGCCGACAATTGCACGCCCCGCCGCGACACCAACAGCACACCGACGCCCTTGGGGCCGTACACCTTGTGCGCCGACAGCGTCATCAGATCGACGCCGAGGTGGCCGAAATCAACGCCGCACTTGCCGACACTCTGCGCCGCATCCACATGCAGGCGGGTGTGCGGATGCCGCGCGCAGATCGCGGCCATCGCCGCGATATCCTGAATCACGCCGATCTCGTTGTTGACATGCATGATCGACACCAGCACCGTGTCCGCCTGCAGTGCTCCGGCAACTTGCGCAGGGTCGATGATGCCGCCGCGATCCGGCGTCAAGTAGGTCACCCGCCAGCCGCGCCGTTCCAATTCGCGGCACGGGTCGAGCACCGCGCTGTGTTCGGTGCGCGCCGTGACGATGTGCCGGCCATAGTCCCGGTAATAATGGGCGACGCCGAAAATCGCCAGATTGTTCGCTTCGGTCGCCCCCGATGTCCACACGACTTCGCAGGCCATGGCACCCACGGCCGCGGCCACCTGCGCACGCGCCTCCTCCACGACGGCACGCGCGGCATCGCCGTAGTCATGGCTCGACGACCCTGGGTTGCCGAATTCGCCGTCCGCCGCGAGACACTGCGCCATGCGCGCCGCCACGCGCGGATCGATGGGCGTGGTCGCCGCGTGATCCAAGTACACCGGCCTGTGCATCAGCCCGTCACGGCTGGTCGCGCCGCCGTTGCGCCGACTGTCCCCGCCTGCCCTGCACCGCGCTCAATATGCCGCGCAGGATGTTGAGCTCGTTGCGGTCGAGCTGCGCGCGATTGAACAATCGGCGCATGCGCTCCATCAGGTGCCCGGTACGGTCTCCAAAATCAATTTCGTTCAGGACCTGGTGCAGGTGCGCGTAAAAATGTTCAACATCGCCCGACTCGGCCAGCGGCAACTCCAACTGCGTGTGGGACTGGGGCGTCTCGCGCGCCATGAAAATTTCATAGCTCAGCAATTGCACCGCCATCGCCAGATTCAGCGAGCAATATTCCGGATTGGCGGGGATGCGCACCAGCACGTTGCAATGATTCAAATCCTCGGTGGCGA
This sequence comes from Steroidobacteraceae bacterium, assembly GCA_036510475.1. GTDB lineage: Bacteria > Pseudomonadota > Gammaproteobacteria > Steroidobacterales > Steroidobacteraceae > Bog-1198. The sequence continues at coordinate 10,406 of DATCDX010000040.1, read as the reverse complement.
GACCGAAGCGCTCGGAGCCGAACAGCAGAGCCGCCCGATTTTCCGCAGGCAGTATGGCGATGCGTGCGGCGACATCGCGCGGCGTCGTGAATTCCCAATAATACGAACGTGGGCGCGAGGTCGTGCCCGCGATGAAACCACAGTCGCTGATCGCTTCGGCCACCGTCGTGACGATGCGCGCCCCCTCCAGGATATCGTCCGCGCCCGCAGCCAGCGCGTTGGCTTGTGCATGGGGAAATGAACGCGGGCGGACCAGGACCAAATCCGACAGAGCCATGTTCTTCATGGCGCGCGCCACCGAGCCGATATTACCGGGGTGGCTGGGATCGATGAGGACGACGCGAACGAGGCTGGTCATGCTCTGTTATTCTAGCGCCAATATGCAACCCCTCTTGAATATCGGCATGCGTGCCGCCCGGCGTGCCGGTGATTTGATCGTGCGCAGCCTTTCGCGTCTCGATTCCCTGAAAGTCGACAGCAAGGGCCGCAATGACTTCGTCACCGACATCGACCGCAAGGCCGAGGCCGATATCATCGCCACCGTCCGCCGCAGCTACCCGCAGCACGCCTTTCTCGCCGAGGAAAGCGGCCGCAGCGGCGACAACGAATTCGTTTGGATCATCGATCCGCTCGACGGCACGACCAATTTCCTGCACGGTTTCCCGACCTTTGCGGTCTCGATCGCGGTCGAGCACAAGGGCCGCCTGCAGCACGCCGTGGTCTACGACCCCATGCGCCAGGAATTCTTCACCGCCTCGCGCGGCGACGGCGCGCAGCTCGAGGGCAAGAAAATCCGCGTGAGCACGCAACGCACGCTGGAAGGCTCGCTCATTGGCACCGGCTTTCCGTTTCGCGCCCAGACCCACGTCGATGAATATCTCGCCATGCTCAAGGTGATCATGGCCACGGCCGCCGGCGTGCGCCGGCCCGGCGCCGCGTCGCTGGACCTTGCCTATGTGGCGGCGGGCCGTATCGACGGATTCTGGGAATTCGGCTTATCACCCTGGGATACCGCCGCCGGCACGCTGCTCATTCAAGAGGCCGGTGGCCGCGTCGGCACGCCCGCGGACGTCGAGTACGCGCTCGGGCCCAATATCATCGCCGGCAACCCCAAGGTCTACGAGGAACTCATCGCAGCCCTAGGGCCGCTCACGCCGGCAGCCTTGCGCACCTAGTCGCGCGGTTCCGCCAGCGGGCTGCGCCGGTAGCCATACAGCGCATACACCGCGAGACCGAGCAGCGCCCAGCCGAAAAACACCAATATCGTGAACAGCGGCAACAGTACGAACAGCACCACGCAGCCGATCATTGCCAGCGGTCCCACCAACCATATAAACGGCGCCCTGAAGGGGCGCTTGCGCTGCGGGTTGGTACGCCGCAAAACCATCACGCCCAACGCCACCGTGAAGAAGGCCGACAGCGTGCCGCCGTTCGACAGATCCGCGAGCTTGCCCACGGGCAGAAACGCGGACGCCAGTATCACCACCGCTCCCGTGATCATGGTGACGACGTACGGAGTGCCGAAGCGCTTATGAATCGTGCACAACACGTCGGGCAGCAGCCGGTCGCGCGCCATACTGAAGAAAATGCGCGTCTGGCCGAAAATCATCATCAAAATCACGGACGGCAACGCCAAAAAGGCGGCAAGACCGATCAAGCGCGACGCCTTGACCCAGCCGATCTGCCGCAATACATGCGCCAGAGGTTCATCGCTGCATACCAATGTGGCGGCCTTCACGGGATCCGCGCACGCATGGAGCATCTCGATGGTGCCGGGTTCGATGCCATGTCCCGCCGCATCCATCACCGGCTGCGCGCCGATCGAACCGATGGCGCCGGCCGCCACCAACAGATAAAACACGGTGCAGATCAGTAAGCTGCCGATGAGTCCAATGGGCATATTTCGCTGTGGATTTTTGGTCTCTTCCGCCGCGGTCGACACCGCATCGAAACCCACGTAAGCGAAGAAAATCGAGGCGGCGGCCCCGCCCACACCCATCACCCCCAAGGGTGCGAACGGATGAAAGTTCTGCATCTTCATGACAGGCACCGTAAGCGCGATGAACAGTACCAGCGCCGCCACTTTTATGCAGACCAGCACCGCATTCACCGTTGCGCTCTCCCGTGTGCCGAGCACCAGCAAGCCCGTTACCAGCGTGGCAATCGCCACGGCCGGCACATTGACCATCCCGCCCGCGAAATAGCCCTTACTCAGGTAGATCGGGATGTGAATGCCAAAACTATGCTGGATCAGCGGCACGAAGTAATTCGACCAGCCGACCGCGACGGCGCTGCCCGCGACCGTGTATTCGAGGATCAGCGCCCACCCCACCACCCAGGCGACCTGCTCGCCGAGGACTGCGTAGGAATAGGTATAAGCGGACCCGGACACCGGCACCATGGAGGCGAGTTCCGCGTAGCAAAGCGCCGTGACCGCGCACACGAAACCGGCGATCACGAATGACGCCATCATCCCCGGTCCGGCCTTTTGCGCAGCCTCGGCCGTCAACACGAATATGCCGGTGCCGATGATGGCCCCGACGCCGAGCATGGTGAGCTGGAATGCCCCGAGCGAGCGATGCAAGGATCGCTTCTCCGCACTCGCCAGGATCGCGTCGAGCGGTTTGATGCGCCAGTTCATGTCATCCCCTGTATTTGTCCGATGCCGCGGACTGTAACGGAACTTTCCTCACCGCGCACCCAGGTATTTCAGACCCGGGTCAAAGTCCCCTGCGCCGGCGTAAGCGTATGTTGATCCACTCCACGACGCCTGAGAAAGCCATCGCAAAATAGAAATAACCCTTCGGAATTTCCCAGTCCAAGGACTCCGCTATCAAGGCCACCCCCACCAGCACCAGGAACGCCAGAGCCAGGACCTTGATCGTCGGATAGCGGTCGATGAAAACGCTGACCGTGGAGGAGACCACCATCATCACCAGAACGGAGGCGACGATGGCGGCCGCCATGACCTCGAAGTGATTCGAGAGCCCCACCGCGGTAAATACCGAATCCAGTGAAAACACGATATCGATGATGCCGATTTCAAAAATGATCAGCCAAAAGCTGTTCAGCAATCCGGGCTTGCGCTGCACGATCTTGCCCTGCGCCGTGTCGCGAATTTCCATGGCGCTCTTCACCATCAGAAAAAGTCCGCCACTGAATAAAATCAGATCGCGGCCGGAGATTTCATTGCCCCACACCGTGAACAGCGTCTCGCGCAAACTGGCGAGCCAGGTGATTGAGTAGAGCAGCGCGATGCGCGTGAACATGGCGAAGGTCAGGCCGAGAATGCGCGCGCTGCGGCGCTGCGGTTTCGGCAGGCGGTCGACCAGCACCGAAAGAAAAATGATGTTGTCGATGCCGAGGACGATCTCCAGCGCCGCCAGCGTCAGAAACGACAGCCAAACTTGCGGGTCGGAGAGTAATTCCATCGAACCGCCGACGGGTCTTAAGGCATCCCGTCGACTTCTTCTGGCTTCATGAGCTTGCGTTCCAGGAGATCGTCGGTCTGCAAGCCCAAGTCGAGCGCCAAAGCGGACGAAATGTAGATCGATGAATACGTGCCGGCGAGAATGCCGATCACCAACGCGGCGGAAAATCCGTGCAGGGTCGCGCCGCCGAAGATCAACAGCGCCACCACCACCAATAAGGTGACCAGCTTGGTCATCAAAGTCCGCGACAGCGTTTGATTGATGGATTCGTCAATGACCTGCAGCACGCTGAGCTTGCGGGCGGTGCGGGCGCGCTCGCGTATGCGGTCGAATACGATCACGGTATCGTTCAGGGAATAGCCGATCACCGCCAGGATCGCCGATATGGCCGTAAGGTCGAAGGTCATTTGACTCAGCGCGAAAAAACCGATCACGCAGATGGGGTCGTGCAACACGGCGAAAATCGCGCCGAGCGCGAGTTTGGGCGTGAAACGCAGCAGCACGTAGATCAGGATCAGCACCAGCGTGGCGGTCAGCGCCATGGCGCCCTTGACGAACAGCTCCTGCCCCACCTGCGGGCCGACCACTGCTGTCTGTTGCAGCTTCACGCCTTTATCGACGGTCTCGAAGATCTCCAGAATGTGCGCGCCTATTTGCTCGCCTTTGACATTCGGGTCCGGCGGCAGGCGCACCAGGATGTCGCGCGAACTGCCGAAAGCCTGGACTTGAGCTTCCTTCACATCCGCCTTCGCCAGCGCCGTGCGCAGGTGATCAATATTCGGCGCCTGTGGGAAACTCGTTTCGACCACCACGCCGCCGGTGAAATCGACGCCCAAATTCAAGCCATGCACCACCACCAGCGTGAGCGAACCCACGATCAGCACGGCCGACAACCCGTACCAGATCTTGCGGGTGTGCATGAACGGGAAGTGCGTTGCTTTGTGAAAAAATTCCATGGACTTGAACCTCAGATCGACAAGTGGTCGACCTTGCGCCTTCCACCGTAAATGACTTGCACCAATGCGCGGCTGCCCATCAGCGACGTGAACATCGAGGTCGCGATTCCGAGCACCAGCACCACGGCGAAACCGCGCACCGGCCCGGAGCCGAACAGCCACAACACCACGCCCGCGATCAGCGCCGTCACATTGGAGTCCGCGATCGCCGAGAACGCGCGATCGAAGCCGGCGGTGATCGCCGCGCGCGGCGAGACGCCGTTGCGCAATTCTTCGCGGATGCGTTCGTAGATCAGGATATTGGCGTCCACCGCCATGCCGACGGTCAGTACCACCGCCGCGATTCCCGGCAACGTCAGCGCCGCGCCCACCAGCGACAACAGCGCCGTCAGCAATACCACGTTGGCGGCCAGCACGAAATCGGCCAGCAAGCCGAACAGCTTGTAGTAGATGACCATGAACGTGAACGCGGCCAACATGCCGAACACCATCGCATTCACGCCCTTGTTGATATTGTCCTGGCCCAGGGTGGGACCGATGGCGCGCTCCTCCACGGAATACAGCGGCGCCGCCAGCCCGCCCGCCCGCAGCAGCAGCGCCAACTCGCGGCCTTCGATCGGGTTGACGCCCGTGATTTGAAAGCTGTTGCTGAACACGCCGCGGATGGTCGCGCGATTGATGACTTCTTCGGTGGTGTGATCGACTTCCACACCCTGGGCGTTCTTATCGCGCGAGCGATCGATGAACACCACCGCCATCAAGTGCCCGAGGTTCTCCTGGGTGTTCTTCAGCATTTTCGCGGCGCCACGGCTGTCCAAGCTCACGGACACGGCGGCACCGTCCTGGGTATTCGGCTGGAAGGTGGCGTCGGTGAGCTGATCGCCCGTGACCACCACGTCGCGCTTCAACAACACCGGCTGCTTGTCGCGGGTGTAGTACAGCTTGGATCCCAACGGCACATGCCCGGTCGACGCCGCTTCGAGCGGATTGTTGGTCTCATCGACCATGCGAAATTCCAGGGTCGCCGTCTTGCCGAGGATTTTCTTGACCTCGGCCGAGTTCTGCAGCCCGGGCAATTGAATGGCGATGCGGTCCACGCCCTGTCGGGCCACCTGCGGCTCCGACACTGCGAGTTCCGGGCTGTTGAGCCGGTTGCGCAGAATCACGATATTCTGCTGGACCGCGTAGTCCTCGCGTGCCTTGATTTGCTGCGGCGTCAGCATCAGCTGCAAGGCGGGGACGCCGGCCACCGTGACATCCGTCAAGTTCAAATTCCGGTTGTCGCTGAGAATCGCCGCCTTGCCCTTCTCGAAGCTGTCGGCATCGCGGAACAACACGCGTACCCGGTCCAGCGGATAGTCCACCTGCACGTCTTGGTAGGGCACGTGCGCATTGCGCAACGAGGCGCGGAAGTCCTGTTCGTGGCGGTCGATCTCCTGCTTCACGGCGCCCTGCACGTCGACCTGGTAGACCAGGTACACGCCGCCGCGAAGATCCAGGCCCAGCTTCAAGGGACTCAAGCCCAGATTGCGCATCCATTCCGGCACACGCGAGGCCTGCGACAGGGCAATCGTGAATTGACCGGGCCGCGCCTCGGCGATCATGTCGCGCGCCTTCAATTGGTCCTGTTTGCTGCCGAAGCGCAGTGTCAGGCGCCCCTGCTCGATAAACGCACCGGTGGGTGTCACCCCCTTGTCCTTGAGGATCTGCAGCACGGCGACCTGATCGCTCTCGACCACCGCGGCTCGATCGCGCGCCAACTGCAGCGCATTCTGTTCGCCGAATAGATTGGGCAGCGCCAGCAGGATCCCCAGAACCAAAACGATCGCGACCAACACGATCTTCCAGCGCGGATATGAAATCATGCGCTCTTGACCGTGCCCTTGGGCAGTACCTGTGAGACTTGAAATTTCTGCAGCTTGACGTTGACGCCGTTGGCGATTTCCAAGGTCAGGTACTGCTCGCCGACCTCCAGCACCTTGCCGAGCACGCCGCCGGTGGTCGCTACCTCGTCGCCCACGGCGACCTTGGACAGCATTTCACGCTGCTCTTTGGCACGCTTGTTCTGCGGCCGGATGAGCAAAAAATAAAACACCACCAAGAGAAGGACGGGCAGTAACAAGGCACTCAACATGCTCTGTCCGCTGCTCCCGCCGGCAGCCTGTGCGTTTGCCGTATTAATGAAGAAATCCATAGTGTTACACTCGTTTTATGCGATGGATATCGTGCGAAAACCGCGTAGTATACAGAGGGTCTCGCTATTGCGCGCCTTTCAGGGCATAGAACTCGGCGGCGTAGACTTCGAATCGGTCCGCTTCGATCGCCGTCCGGATCTCCCCCATCAGGCGTTGGTAGAAGTACAGATTATGAATGGTGTTGAGGTGTGCGCCCAGTATTTCACCGCACTTATCCAAGTGCCGCAGATAACTGCGGCTATAGTTCCGGCACGTATAACAGCCGCAACCCGCCTCGATGGGACCCGTATCCATATGATGAGCCGCGTTGCGGATATTGATGGCGCCTCCGCGCGTGAACAGATGCGCGTTGCGCGCATGCCGCGTCGGCATCACGCAGTCGAACATGTCGATGCCGCGCCGCACCGCCTCGATGATGTCCTCCGGCCGCCCGACACCCATGAGATAGCGCGGCTTGAGCCGGGGCATGTGCGGCAATAATCCATCGAGCACGAGGTCGCGCTCCGTCACGCTCTCGCCCACCGCCAAACCGCCCACGGCCAGCCCCGCGAAGCCGATTTCTTCCAAGGCCGCGAGGGAGGCCAACCGCAACGCCGGGTGAGTGCCGCCTTGCACGATGCCGAACAGTGTCCCGGGGGCTTCGGTGCGGTAATACTCGCGAAACCCGCGCAAGGCCCAGCGCATCGACAGCTCCATCGACGCCCGCGCCAGTGCCTCGGGGGCCGGATACGGAGTGCATTCATCGAAGCTCATGGCGATATCCGAGCGCAGACTGCGCTGAATGCGCATGGATTCCTCGGGTGACAGAAACACCTGTGCGCCGTCGACCGGGGAACGGAAATGCGCCCCCTCCTCGGTAATTTTGCGCATCTCCGCCAGGCTCCACACTTGGAATCCGCCGGAATCCGTGAGAATCGGGCGCTGCCAATGCATGAAATCGTGCAGTCCCCGATGCGCCTCGATCACCTTAAGCCCTGGCCGCAGGTACAGATGAAAAGTGTTGCCGAGCACGATTTCCACGCCGATGTCTTCGAGCTGTTCCGGCGTCATCGCCTTGACCGTGCCGTAGGTGCCCACCGGCATGAACGCCGGCGTTTCCACGCTGCCGCGCGCGAATTTAAGCCGGCCACGCCGCGCCGCGCCGTCTTCGGCCAAGAGATCGAAACGCATCGGCCCCAGACCGGCGCCGCGCGCCGGCGCCGTATCACGCTCGGAAGCGCTCACGCCCGCCTGCTCGCCGATGCCGGTGTCAAAAACATGGCGTCACCGTAGCTGAAAAAACGATACCGCGCCCGCACCGCGTGCGCGTAGGCGGCCAGCAGCGGCTCGCGCCCGACGAAGGCCGCGCACAGCATCAACAGCGTCGACTCGGGCAAGTGAAAGTTGGTGACCATGGCATCGACCGCGCGGAACTCATACCCCGGCTTGATGAAAATACGCGTCGCGCCTTGATACGGACGCAGCAGGCGCTCGCCGTTCGTGCGCGCCGGCTGCGTCGGTTGCGCCAAGCGCGCCCACTGCTCGGAGCGCGTCGCCTCCCCCGCGTGCTCTGCGTCGGCCGCGCGTGCCGCGGCCTCCAGGCTCCGCACCACCGTCGTACCCACGGCGATCACGCGGCCACCGGCGGCGTGCGTGGCGTTGACGGCATCGCAGGTAACTTCGGGCACCACGAGATATTCGCTGTGCATCTCATGCCCCTCGATGTTCTCCACCCGCACCGGCTGAAAAGTGCCGGCACCGACGTGCAGCGTGACGAATGCGTGCCGCACTCCCTTAGCCTCAAGCGCCGCAAAAGTGCCGGCGTCGAAATGCAGCCCCGCCGTGGGCGCCGCGATCGCGCCCGGGATGCGGGCATACACGGTCTGGTAGCGTTCGCGATCGTCGTTCTCGGGGGGGCGCTCGATATAGGGCGGTAAAGGAATTTCGCCGTGGCTGTCGAAAAACGGCAGCACGTCGCAGGAGAACTCCAAGTGGAACAAATCGCTCTCTCTTCCCAGCATGCGAGCCGTATGCCCCCCGGCCAGACGCACCACCGCACCGGCGCGCAGCCCCTTGCCGGCACGCACATGAGCGAGCGCGATGCGCGCGCCTAAGGCGTGCTCGAGCAGAATCTCGACCCGCCCGCCGCTCTCCTTGAGGCCGAACACCCGCGCGGGAATCACCCGGGTGTCGTTGAATACCAAGAGATCGGACGCGTCCAGCAGCGACGGGAAATCTTGAAATCTCAAGTCCCGATACGCGCCGTCGGCGCCGTCAAGCGCCAGCATCCGGCTGGCGGAGCGCTGCGCCGTGGGCCGTTGGGCAATGAGTTCTTTGGGAAGCTCGAAGTGAAAGTCCGTGCGCAGCATGGTCCCCGGCATTCTACCAAGGTCGGCAATCGCCCCAATAGTAGACCCGACAATCGATCAAATAATCGACCGGGTAATCGAATATACTGCCCGCTCTGGCATGCCCGGATGGCGGAACTGGTAGACGCGCCGGACTCAAAATCCGGTGGTGGTGACACCGTGTGGGTTCGATTCCCTCTCCGGGCACCAGAATTTTATTTATGGATGTCCTTTGAATTTCTGCAGTCATTGCGGCTCAGCCGTCGTATCGAAAATCCCCACCGGGGACCATTTGCCGCGCTTCGTGTGCACCCACTGCGGCATGGTGCACTATAAGAACCCGCTGCTGGTGTTGGGCTGCGTGCCCGAATGGCACGGCAAAATCTTGCTGTGCCGCCGCGCCATCCAACCGCGGCTGGGATTTTGGACGGTGCCCGCCGGGTTCATGGAGAACGGCGAAACATTGCAGCACGCGGCGGCGCGCGAATGCTACGAAGAGGCGCTGGCGAAGGTTGAAATCGGCTCGCTGCTGGCCGTCTGCAGCGTGACCCATGCCAGCCAAGTGCATGTGATGTTCAGGGCGAAGCTGCTACAACCGGAGTTCGCGGCGGGCCCGGAGAGCCTGGAAGTCGGCCTGTACGACGAGGCCGAGATCCCCTGGCCGGAATTGGCGTTTCCAAGCGGCGAATTCACACTGCGCAAATATTTCTCGGACCGCGCCGCGGGCCGTGAGGATCATCACTTCGTCGAATTGACGCGGCCGCTGCAGTCATGAAAATTCCTGTGCTTGGAGCCGCCGCCGTGCGTTCCCCGGCTGGCCGGCTGTGGCAGAATAGCCGTTATGTTCAACGATTAATGCAAGGGTAAGTCAATGGCATTCGTGGTCACCGAAAGCTGCATCAAGTGCAAATATATGGACTGTGTGGAAGTCTGCCCGGTGGATTGCTTTCACGAAGGCCCGAATTTTCTCGTGATCGATCCCGATGAGTGCATCGATTGCACGCTGTGCGAGCCGGAGTGTCCGGTGGAAGCCATTTTTTCCGAAGAGGAAATTCCAGCCGGCCAGGAAAGCTTTGGGAAGTTGAACGCCGAACTTGCGAAGCAATGGCCGGTGATCAGCGAGAAAAAAGAACCACCGGCGGACGCCAAGCAGTGGGACGCGGTGAAGGACAAGCTCAAGTTGCTGGAGCGCTGAGCTTTACGCTGCCGCGCCGCAGGCCCGCGCGCGGCGGCGCGCTACCGTTCGGCGACCTGCAGTTCCTTGAGCTGCTGCACCAGTTCCCGCGGCGGCATGTAGCCTGCGATGTAGTCGCCCTTTTCGGTGATGATGGCGGGCGTGCCGCGTACTCCGATACTCTGCCCCAGCGCATATTCACGCGCCACCGGCGTCGGATCGCAGGTCTTGGTCAAATCCAACTTAGCGCCCAATTTCGCCCGCGTCAGCGCCTCGTTGCGATTCGGCGAACACCACACCACTTCCGCCTTCTTCCAGCTCTC
>DATCDX010000039.1:0-3112 GCA_036510475.1 Steroidobacteraceae bacterium | reverse complement strand
TTCGGACAAAACCCACTCGCTGATCATCCCCGGTCGCTCATTACCCCGCCTCGCTGATTTTTCAGGCGCGGGTGCTGAACCAGCCACTGATGCTCCAGCGCTCTCGCGTAGCCGGCAGGACCTCATGCTCGCGCTCCGCCGTAAGAAAACACACCAGCCGGCCGGCGATCGGTTCGATGTCCCTCACACTCGCGGCCGCATCGTAAATGCGCAGGGCGCCGCCGGCGTCCGGCTCCCAACCCTCATTCAGGTAGAGCACCAGCGATACTTTGCGCCGCTCGCTCCCGCGCGGCTGATCGACATGCCGCACATAACCGGTGCCCGGTGGATACCAGGCGTAGTGCAGTTCGAGTTCGAACAAACCCAGTAATGTGTCGCGGTTCAACTCCCGGCGCAATCGCTCCAGGTCATCCAGCAATTCCCGCTCAGCTGGAAACAACGGAGGAGCGATCCAACAGGTGGAATCGCCGCGAATGTCCTCGCGCCGCCTAAGGCTCCGGCCGACGCCGATGCGGGCTGCGGCAAAATCGCCCCGCGTGTGGCGGCAGCTCGCACAATCCGCCAGGGCGCGTACCAGCGACGGCCCCAGGAACTGATCCCGAATTGACAGGCCGCCGGCCTCTAGACTGGTGTCACCGCCGCTTGCGCGCCACACCTTTCTTCCCCGGAACACGGCGCGCGATGCGCCGCGCCGCCTTACGCGGCTTCTTGGGCGCTTCCAACATGGTGCCCCGGCAATTCTCAGCGCCGCAGCGGCACGCGTAAATTTCATCGACATTGGCTGCATCGTCGCTGTCCCGCTGGATCTGATAATCGTAGGACAGCTCTTCGCCCGGCCTTATGGTGCGGATCGCTTCGATAAAGATGCGCTTGTTCAAGGTGGTGCTCTCGCAGTTCGGATCGCAACCATGATTGATGTAGCGCGCATCGTTGCCATTCACGCCGGCATCGATCACAGTCTTCGCATCCACCGTGAACAGAAACGTATGATTGTCGTTCGGATCCTTGTCCTCGTAGCGATCGTCGGCTTGGCTGTGGCTCACGCGATCGCCCAAGTACTCGATGACGGTGGTGCCCTTGCGGATCCGGCGCAGCGCGAACACGCCGTAACCGTGAATCCGCGAATGACGAACTTCGTGCAAGGGTGATCGGGGGCGGCGCGCGCGCTTTTTCATGGGGTCCTAAACTGTTCGACATCAGACGGAAATGGGTGCCTTGATGGCGGCGTGGTACGTGTAATCGAGTATCTCGAAATCCTCGAAGGCATACTCGAACAAGCTCGGCGGCAAGCGCCGAATCGCGAGTTTCGGCAACGGATACGGCGTCCGCCCCAGCTGCAGATCCGCCTGTTCCAGGTGATTGAGGTACAAATGGCAATCACCGCCCGTCCACACGAAATCACCGACATCGAGATGGCATTGCTGCGCGAGCATGTGCGTCAGCAATGCATACGACGCGATGTTGAAGGGTACGCCGAGCAGCGCGTCGGCACTGCGCTGATAGAGCTGACAGGACAGACGGTTATCCGCAACGTAAAACTGGAACAAGGCATGGCAGGGCAACAGCGCCATCTGGTCCAATTCCCCGACGTTCCATGCGCTGACGATGATGCGCCGCGAGTTTGGATCGCTTTTCAGCTGCTGAACCACACGCGCGAGCTGGTCGATTGCGCCGCCCTTCGCCGGCCAGCTGCGCCACTGTTTTCCGTAAACCGGCCCCAAGTCCCCGTTTTTGTCCGCCCATTCATCCCAGATGCTGACGCCGTGCTCGCGCAAATACTTGATGTTGGTGTCGCCGCTCAAAAACCACAGTAGTTCGTAGATGATCGAACGCAGGTGCAGCTTCTTGGTGGTCACCAGCGGAAAACCGGCGGCAAGATCGAAGCGCATTTGATGGCCGAAGACGCTCAAGGTGCCGGTGCCGGTGCGGTCTTCCTTGCGCGCGCCGTCCTGCCTGATGCGGCGCAGAAAATCGAGATACTGCCGCATCAGGCCTTCACAGCGCTCAAGTTGCCGGAGGCGGCATTGCGCCGGTAGGCATAGATCATCATCGCCGCGCCGATGAAAATCATCGGTGTGGTCAACAGCATGCCCATGGTCAGCCAATTACCGGCCAAGTAGCCGATGTCCGCATCGGGCAGGCGTACCCATTCGACCGTGAACCGGGCGCATCCGTAAATCAGCAAGAATAGACCCGTCGGTGCCAGCCGCGGCCGCGGCTTGGAAGTGAACCACCACAACACCGTGAACAACACCAAGCCCTCCAGGCCGGCCTCATAGAGCTGCGAAGGATGGCGGGAGATCATCACGCCATCGGCATTCGGCACGCCGAAGCCCCACGGTAAATCTGTCGGTTTGCCCCACAGTTCGCCATTGATGAAATTTCCCAGCCGTCCGGCTAAGAGACCGATGCCCGGCAACGGCGCCAGGAAATCGAGCACGTCGGGAATTCGCTTGCGTTTGACTCTCGCGAATATCATGCCCGCCACCAACACGCCGGTCATTCCGCCGTGAAAGGACATGCCGCCGTCCCAGATATGAAAGACGTTCAGCCAGTTCTCGGCAATCACGTCGTGTCCGTAGAAAATACACCAGCCTATCCGGCCACCCGCGATGACTCCGATGGAGCTGTAAAAAATCAAGTCATCGATATCGAGCGCCGACCACGTCGACCCCGGCTGCTTGGCGCGATATCTCGCCAGCCACCAAGCCGCGACGAAGCCGATGAGGTACATGATCCCGTACCAGTGGACGCGCAACGGACCCAGGCCGAATACCGGTCCGATCGAGACGGCGATGGGGTTGATGTGCGGATAGGTCAGCATGCGCGCTACTTTAAACTGTCGTGGACCCGACAGAAATAGGCTTTGAGATACCGGGTCTCGGGTATCGCCGGGTGCACGGGATGATCCGGCGCCTGGCCGCCCATTTCCACGATCTGCAGGTGCTTGTCAGCCGCCCGTGCCGCTTTGGCAATGGCGTCCTGTAAATCCTCTGCGCTCACATGATAGGAACATGAGCACGATACCAGGATGCCGTCATCGGCGATGACCTGCAGCGCCAGCTGGTTCAAGCGTTTATACGCGGCCAGCGCCTTCGGCACATCCTTCTTG
>DATCDX010000038.1:0-2209 GCA_036510475.1 Steroidobacteraceae bacterium | reverse complement strand
AGGGTGGATCCGCCAGTGCCGCGTTCATCGACATTGATGACCGCCCCCACACGCTGTTTCAGACTGCCGTTCTGCAGAAACGCGTTCGCGCCGAGCAGTCCCGCCTCCTCACCGTCCGTGATCAGGGCCATCACCGGATGCACACGGGTGGCGGGACTGGCTTTCAATGCGCGCGCTGCCTCCAGTACGGTGGCGACGCCGGTCGCATCGTCGGAGGCCCCCGGCCCTGCCGGTACGGAATCATAGTGCGCCATCATCACAATGGCCCTACCCTGCCCGGGCAGCACTTCGGCAATGATGTCCGTCACCGTGGCGCAGGGAATGAATCCGAATCCGCGCCACGTGTTACAGGTGAACGCCTGATAGGTGCGTGCCGGCAGCCCCAATGCGGCGAACTGCTGCAAGATACGAGTACGTACCGCGGCACTCTCGGCGCTCGACAGCGGATGCGGTTTTTCCGGACCGAGCACGCGGGCAAGCATCGCTTGTGCGCGTGTCGAGGAAAATACGGTAACGGGAGCCGAGGCATCGAGCGCGCGATGCGGCTGGCTGAGTCGCACCGACAAGACCCAGACAGCCACGGCCAGCAATGCCAGCAGCCACGCCCGCACCGCCGCGTTCATGCTTTATCGCGCCTGCGCGCGGGCGTCGGCGCTGTCCGGGCCGGCGGTCCAGGCACGCTGCGCTGTCACAAAATCCGGCTGAACCAGAGCAGCGAAAGCCCCGCTGAAAGCAGTACCATCAAGGCCGCGGCGGCGGCGAACACAGCAGTGATCTCGGTATCCTTGGTTTCGACGATGATGCTCTTGCTGAGCAGCTTGTAGACCGCCTGGAGGTCTTCGGCACTTCCAGCCTTGTAATACTGGGCGCGGGTCACGTCGGCAATCCGCTTCAGCGCATCTTCGTCGAGCTGGGCGCGCATCCGCCATCCACCAAAGCCCACGACATCGCCGGCGACCGTGCCGAAGCCGACCGTATAGACGCGCACACCGTGATTGGCGGCCTGGCGCGCGGCCTCAATGGGATCCGGTCCGGCGTTGGTGGCACCGTCTGTGAGCAGGATAATGACGGCGGATTTGTCCGAGCCGGGTTCGACCAACACGGCTTTTTTCTTGAGCGGCCCGCCCAGCGGCGTCCCGCGGGAGCCGAGTCGGTTGAATGCGGGATCGGGCAGATCGCTTCCCGCATTAAAAGATGTGACGCCGAAGTCCTCGTCGGGAAACAGGGTTGCCAGTGCCGTGAGGATGCCGGACCCCACCGCGGTGCGGCGCTGCAATTCAAAGCGGTCGATGGCGGCGTCCAGCATGGTGCGGTCAGAGGTCGGGGACTGGACCAGAAAGGCGCTACCCGCGAAGGCGACGATGCCAACGATGACGCCCTTGGGCTGCTGCGCGATGAAAGCCTTGCCGGCCGCCTGCATGGCTTCGATGCGTGAGGGTTTGATGTCGGTAGCGCGCATGCTGCCGGAGACATCCATGGCGAGAATGACGGTCGATTTATGCGAGGCGACACTGATGACGGCGGCGGGGCGAGCTATGCCGAGGATCAGCAGCGTGAGCGCGACCAGAAACAGCGCCGGTGGAATATGCCGCCGGATACGGCTGCCAGTGCCGACCGCCTGTTTGAGCATCGTGAAATGGCCATAGCGCACTGCGGCTCGGGAACGGCGGCGCAGCAGCATGAGATACAGCGCCACGGCCAACGGCACGATGATGAGCAGCCACAGGTATTCCGGCGACAGAAACGAGATCGCCGGTAGGGGCAGATGGTGCACGGGAACGGAGGGCAAGGACGAATTCATCGAACGGCCTCCAGGTGAGACGACAGACTGCGAACTCCTCCCTTATATCGTTGCTTGCGCATTTGCGCGAACCGGATGAATGCGTCGACCAGATCGTCCTCAGTCGACAGTTCCAGGCAATCAACGCCGGCTCGGGCAAAGGTTGCGCACAGCTCATCCTGTTCTTTTTGGGCGGCCGCATTGAAGCGCTGGCGAAAACCCCGGTCGCGGGTATCCACGAAAATCTGCTCGCCGGTCTCCGCGTCCTGGAAGGCAGCCAGCCCGATGTCGGGAATGCGGGTTTCGGACGGATCGAACAGCCGGATCGCCACCACTTCGTGGCGACGAGCGAGAAAACCAAGCGCCTTCTGCCAATCCGGTTTGCTGATGAAATCGGAAACCACGAACACCATCGAATGGCGGCGGATG
>DATCDX010000037.1:0-8515 GCA_036510475.1 Steroidobacteraceae bacterium | reverse complement strand
CCACTGGTGCGGCGCAAAGAACTCGTGGCCCAGCAACGTCCGCAGCCGCGGGTTCGACGGCTTCGACGGCCCGGAACTATGGTCACTACTGTCCGGCACGCGCACCCGGGCTGCTCTGCGTCGAGAATTCGACGCGATTATTGGCCGCCGCGGCGCGATTCCACTCGCCCGCCGTGAGCGACTCGGTGCGCGCCGGGTAGGGGGTGCTTGCATGCGCGATGCCGGCGGCGCTGCCCGCGGTTTCGATCGCCACGGTAATGGCGCCCGCGGTGCGCTGGCGCACACCGGCGATCAAATTCGCAAATGCCAGTGATTGGCGCTGCTGACCTGATAGCGACTCTTCGAAGGGATTGCCGATGACATCGCACTTGCTGGCGGGCAAATTCGCGGCCGCCAGCGTAAAGCCGTCGCTCGCGTTGCCGCTGAGACAGAAGAGGCCCGCCAAACTCGTGAGCTTGACTACTCCGTGAAACCCCTGGGTCTCCAACTTCCCCAACAGGTCGCGCAACGCGTCCAGACGACCGCGATCGAATGGAATCTCGCCGTAGGGTACGGTCTCTATTTTCGATGCGGCGGCGGATGCGCTCGCAGCAGTGGAGACACCGGACGTCGCGGCGGTGCCGGCGGAAGCGGCCAACGCGACCGTGAGATCCTTGACGGTCGCGGAGAGATCCAAACGCGCGCGCTGCAATTCTGTATTGGCCGAGGTCAATCCGGCGACTTCGGCACGCGAGTTTCCCAAATCGTTGCGCTCAATCAGCCAACACGCGGCGAACGCGACCGCCACGAGGCAGGCCGCCACGATCCCTGAGGCCCAAGGCCACACGGGCCGCACCGCGCGCACGGGCGCAGGCGGCTCCGTCGCCGGAACCGGCGTCGAATCGCGCATGTCGCTCACGATGCGCGTCGCGAAACTATCAAGGCTTGCAACGATGAAGCGACGCACGTCGATCGCTTGATCCTTCACCGCCGACTCCAGCCGGCGTCCCCAGTCGATGCCCGGCGGGGCAGGCGCGCCGGCGGCAGCAGGCGCTTTCATCACCGGCGTGCCGCTCTCGAGTTCCACCGGCTGCAGCGCGGGCTCGGCCATGTCGCGCCGATCCGGCAATAGGTGTAGTTCGTACAAAACCTTCGACACGTCGACCGGGCGCACCTGCTTTGGCAGGACGCCCATCGCGCCGAGGGCGCGCGCCTGACCGACGTACAACTCGCCCTCCTGCGAGGTGTACATCATGATCGGAATCATGGCCGTCTGCGGATTGCCCTTGATGGCCTGCACCGCCTGCAGGCCGTCCATGCCGGGCATGAGGTGGTCCATGAAAATCGCGTCCGGGCGATTGTGCTTCAGATACTCGATGGCCTGTTCGGCCGCTTCAGCCATGTCGACTTCGATGTCGTACTTCTCGAGCATGCGGCTCAAGATGACGCGAGCCGACTTGGAATCGTCGACGACTAATGCACGTTTGCGGGCCATGACAATAGTGTAGCTCAGTCCTTATCGTGCCAGTTACGCAGGCCCGAGCGGCCGCGACGATGCGCGCGGATTCAGGGCGGCGCACTCCACCCGCCACCGCGAATCCGCGGCCGATTTCCGCGTTGCCGGCGGCAACATTTCGAGCGCGCTGCGCGCGGACTTAAGCGGGTTCGGAACTCTGCGATTCTTTGTTCTGCGCGATCCAGGTCAACGCGGATTCGACGTCGGCGAGTTCACTGGCCGTAAAGCCCTCGATCCTGACGCCGGTTGCCTCTGCCTTTTTCTTGGCAAGTTCGGCGCTCGCGACCGTGTCTACCCACACCAGACCACGGCGTACTTTGGCCGTAAACTTTTGCTGCTTCTCTTCGGTCATCACTCGTCTCCTTGAAGTTGTCTGGATGTGCCCGGGCACGATACACGACTAACGCAGCCATGAGGAACCCACGATCGGATGGCTACGGCGGCGCGACCGCGCGGTCCAATCGCGCACTGTAAGCGTTGAGCGCCTGCGAGACCACCCCAATATATTGGTTGGCTTCGTCCCAGCGGCGCCCTTCGATCGCCTCACGGATACCCGGCAGCGTTTTCACACCGTACCCGGTATACATACCCGGCGCATAGATCATGTGCTGATACCATGCGCGGCCGGGCAGTCCGCGCGCATCGGTCAATGCTTGCTCGACGGTCACCAAGGTGGCGTTCAGCCGCTCGCGCTGCGCCGCGGAGCGCGCATCGTCGCTTGCGCCGAGACGCGCATACTCCTCGTCGAAACCCTTGGCGCTGTGGCGCAGCTTCAGGATGGCATTATCGAGTTGGGCAAAATCCAGGTACGGCACCCCGGCCAGGCGTCCCGGCGGCGCGCGCGGCTTCGAAGGATCGGCGGCCAGCTGGTAGGCGTTGCCGTCCAGCAATTTATCGAGTTCGCGCGTCTTCACCCGCATGCCGTCAGCGAGCTTGTGTAGTTCGTCAGCGTAGCCTGCGACGGAGGCGGCAAAATCGCTTTCCCGCGCCGGCAGCAGATCCGCCTGGGCGGCCCGCAGAACCAGTCTTCCCGTGACTTCGGCGAGCGCCACGCCGTACTCGAAGATGGGGTCGACAAAGTGTCGAAAGTGATCGAAAGAATCGTAGGCGGAATGATAGACGCCGTAGTCATCTTCGCCGCCGAACCGCAAGTCCAACGAGCTCACGCCCAAGTGCTGCAGAAACGGCGTGTAGTCCGAACCGGAGCCGAGCGCGCCAAGTTTCAGTTCGGCAGCCGCAGCGTCGCGCTCGCTCGCGCCGGCCTGATCGCCGCTACCCGCGTGAGCGTTCGTACCGTCACGGCCGTCCGCTTCGTAGCCGGCAACGCGCCGCAGGGCCACGGCCCGTGCCAGCACGCTCGCGCCGGTTTCCGGGTCCTGCACGTCGCGCGCCGCCTCGCTGGCGAAATGCTGTAGCGCATGGGTGCCTTCCATCTCCAGTCGGCCGCGGCCGCTGTCATCGGAATTAATGTAGAGCACGGCCTTGGCCTTGAGTTCCGCCGCATGTTGCTCGGTCCATTCGGTCGAGCCCAGCAAGCCGGGCTCTTCGCCATCCCAGCTGGCGTAGATCAGGGTGCGGCGCGGCCGCCAACCCTCCTTGACCAATTTGCCGATGGCCTTGGCTTCGGACATCAAGGCGACCTGTCCCGATAAAGGATCGGTGGCGCCGAACACCCAGGCATCGTGATGGTTGCCGCGAATGATCCAGCGATCAGGCTCCTGGCTGCCGCGGATACGTGCAATCACGTCGTACAGCGGCTTTCTGCTCCAGTCCGACAGGACTTTGAGATGCACCTTCGCGGGACCCGGGCCTATGTGATAAGCCAGCGGCAAGCCGCCGCGCCACGAGGCAGGCGCCACCCGGCCGCCGAGCGCCGCGAGCAGCGGCAGGGCATCGGCATACGAAATCGGCAGCACCGGGATTTTCAATAATGTCTTGGCGTCTTTTATGGCCAGACGCTTGGCGCCGGGTGTCGCGCCCACGCCGGGAGTCAATGGGTCGCCGGGGTACAACACCAGGTCCTGCACCGAGCCGCGCTGAATGCCGTCGGGCGGCCGATAGCCGCCGCGCGGATAGATATCGCCCTGACCATAACCGTCATCGCGCGGATCCGAATAAATCAAACAGCCGACGGCGCCATGCTCGTAAGCCAGCTTCGGTTTAAGGCCGCGCCAGCCGCCGCCATAGCGGGTCAACACGATGCGGCCCTTCACACTCAGGCCCTGCCGCTCGAGTTCCCGGTAATCGTCCGGCATGCCTTGGTTTACATAAATGAGCTCCGCGGTCACATCGCCGTCGGCGCCATAGACGTTGTAGGCCGGCAACTCATCCTGGGTCTGCGACGACGTTTTATCGCCTTCGATGGGCGGTTCGGTCAGGCGGGCGACGAAGTGCGTCGGCGCGACCAGTTCCACCGAGACTTCGCGAGGCGTCGGATACAGCACGGAAAATGTCTCGATGGACGCATCCCAGCCCCACTCGCGGAATTTCTTCAGTTGAAATTCCGCGTTAGCCTTGTCGTGCGCGGAGCCGACATGATTCGGCGCGGAGGACATCTGCTCCATCCACGAGCGCTGCTGCGCCGCCGACAGGTCCGAATCGAAGCGTCGTTCCAGCTGCACCTCGGTCGCCGCCGTGACGGGCGAAAATCCCTCGATAGCCGGCCCCGCATCCGCCGCGCCAGGCGCCGCGTCCACCGCACCCGGCATCCCGCCCATCGTCATCGGATCGGCGGCCGCTGTCGTTGCCGCCGCCGGGATGTCCACGATCAACGCGCCGCCGATGGCTGTTAGCAGCGCGCCGATCGCGCCGGCAAGCAGCGCGCCGCGGCCGCGCATGAGTGCAGCAAACATAGCTCTCTCCTAATCGCGAATGCCGGTGCCCCGGTTCAACAGCGTCACGGCCAGCGCGAACATGCCGACGGCGAACAGCACCATGATTGCATATGCCAGCCGCAAATCGACGTCCGAGGTACCGAGGAAACCGTAGCGAAATGCGCTGACCATATAGAGGATGGGGTTGGCGTGGGAGGCGACGTGGGCCCAATTGGGTAGCATCTTTATGGAATAGAACACG
Source organism: Steroidobacteraceae bacterium (assembly GCA_036510475.1). GTDB lineage: Bacteria > Pseudomonadota > Gammaproteobacteria > Steroidobacterales > Steroidobacteraceae > Bog-1198. The sequence continues at coordinate 3,945 of DATCDX010000037.1, read as the reverse complement.
CCGCCCAAGTAGGTAAGCGGCGTGAGCACGAAGGTCGGGAACCAGGAAATCTGATCGAAATTCTTGGCGAACAGGGCGTTGATGAAACCGCCCAGCGCAAAGACGATACTGGTCAGCAACGCCGCGGAGATCACCGCGAACACATGCAGGAAAACCAGGCGCGTAAAGAACAGCGACACGATCAACACCACGGATCCAACCAGCACGCCGCGCAGCACTCCGCCGCCGATGTAGCCGCATACGATCAGCCAATTGGGCAGCGGCGAGACCAGGAGTTCCTCAAGGTGTTTGCCGAATTTCGCGCCGAAGAAGGACGACACCACATTGCCGTAGGAATTCGTGATCACGGTCATCATGATGAGACCGGGGGCGATGAATTGCATGTAGTCGTAGCCGCCCACCTGGCCGACCCGCTTGCCGATCAAGCTGCCGAAGATCACGAAGTACAGGGCGGCGGTGACCGCCGGAGGCACAATCGTTTGTCCCCAGATGCGTACGATGCGGCTGAATTCGCGGATGATGATGGTCTTGAAGCCCACCCAATCGGTTCTGGCGCGCGACACCGGGACCGGCGCCATTACGATGCCTTCGCCGTGGCTTTGACGCTGTCGTCGATCAGACGGATGAATAATTCTTCCAATCGATTAACCTTGTTGCGCATGCTGTTCACCGCGATTCCTTGCGCCGACAGTTGCGCGAATATGTCGTTGAGGCTCTGTGCCTTCGACATTTCAATTTCCAAGGTATGGTCGTCGGACAGCGTCGCGGTGAATCCCGACAATCGCGGCGCGGCCGGCTGCGGATCTCGCAAGTTGAACACGAACACTTCGGACTGCAGTTTGCGCAGCACGTTGGACATGGTGTCGCGTTCGATGATGTTGCCGCCCTCGATGATGGCGATATTGCGGCACAAACTCTCCGCTTCCTCCAGATAGTGCGTGGTCAGGATGATGGTGGTGCCCGCATCGTTGATATTGCGCAGAAAGTCCCACATCGAGCGGCGGATCTCGATGTCGACGCCCGCCGTGGGCTCGTCGAGAATCAGCAGCCGCGGCTCGTGCATCAAGGCGCGCGCGATCATCAGGCGCCGCTTCATGCCCCCTGAAAGGCTGCGCGCGATCGAATTGCGCCGATCCCATAATTGCAGCTGCTTGAGATATTTCTCCGCGCGCTGCTTCGCGAGCGGCCGCGGAATTCCGTAGAACCCGGCCTGATTGACCACGATGGTGTACAAGGTCTCGAACAGATTGAAATTGATTTCCTGCGGCACCAGGCCGATGCAGGATTTGGCGGCTGCGAGTTCCCGGTCCATGTCGTGCCCGAACACCTCGACGACACCGCTGGTTTTGTTGACCAACGACGTCACGATGCCGATGGCCGTGGTTTTCCCCGCGCCGTTCGGACCGAGCAGTGCGAAGAAATCGCCTTCGTCCACCTCAAGATTGATCGCTTTGAGAGCCTTGATGCCGTTCTTGTAGACTTTGGTGAGCTGGTGCAGGACGAGGGCTTCCATGGGAACCGCGTAGCCTAAACCTGGCGGGGCTTGCCCCGCAACGGTAATTCGAGCGCTGCGGCCCAACCCCAAGCCGCCGCCCGCGCCAGGTCCATGCCCACGCCACGGCCGCGCATCGTCAGATGCGGTCAGAAGGCTGACAGCCGCGCCGCGGCCGCGAGTTGCAACCCATAGAGCTGCACACGCCGCAAGCCGGCCGGATCGCTGCGCGCCGCGGCGCTCATCAGCGCCACCCAGTAGGGGCTGCAGCCGCTCCATCGCGCGGTTAGATGAGCCGCTTCCGTCGCGGCCAGCGCCGATAACCGACTCATGTTGACACGACGAAAGGCGGCGGCGGTGCTGTCGTTCATGCCCAGTAGCAGCTGCGCGCCAAGGCCCGCACCCGAGGCGACATGCCAGGCATAAAACAACGCCATGTGCACGAAGCGGTGGGTGTCATTGCCGAGGACGGATTCGTCCGCTATGCGCCATTCGTCCACGTTCTCCAAGCGCGAGAGCCAATGCCGGTCATCCTCGAAGCGCAGATCGAACAATGCATACGGACAGTTCGCCGCCGCGGAACGCTGCGTTCGGGAGAGCGGCGCCACCCGTTCGGCAAGGCCGAGTGAAACGCCGCCCCCGCCGGTAATGCCCCATTCCGCGGCCCGCGCCCCGGCCAGATCCAGGAACCGATGGTTCAGTTCGTGAAGAGAACCTAAGCGTTCCGGCGACAAATACGATTCCTGCGCCCAACTGCCGACCACTGCGTCCTGCATGACAGCCTCCAAGATGAAGATTTCAAGGTTTACCGGGGTCAAAATCGGCGATTTATGCATATCGGGGCAAATACAGCGGCAAAAACATGCAATAACCACTTGGCTTTCAAGCTAACTTTGTGAACAATTTCTGTCAAATTCTTTTTGAGGCCTAAACCAAGGGAATTGCCACAAGGGGAGACGACCATGAGAGTGTCCGATGATCGATATACCAGGGACCGCCAGCGGCTGGATCTGGCGCTGCGATTGATTCGCCACGAGGCCCGCACCTTCACCATCCGCCAATGGACCGGCCTCTCCGACGATCGCATCCGCAAGCTGTATCGCAGCTACGTCATGAACCACGATGTGCGCTGCGTGCAGCGTCATCGCGGCAAATCACCGCGCCAGGCCGCATTTTTCTTCAGGAATCTCGAACTCAGTTTTCAAGCCGCGCAATTGGCGAGCCTGTACGTCATGTATGGACTGCTGTCCGGCACGGACCTAGGCCTGGAGCCACGTTACCGCGTCGGCTCGTTGGAGTCCGGCTCCCTGCTATGTCAGGCCTACGAGGCATATCTCGAATTGCACGTGCCCGTGCGCATCTCCTTCGAGCATGCCTGGTTCCTGTTGCTGGCCCTGTCGCGGCGCGACGAAGTCGGCATTGCGCGTTGCCTCGATTGCGGCGGAGTGCGGCTGCGCGACTTGCTGGCGAGACACAAGGCCGCCTGCGCCAGTTGCGGGCCGGCCGGGTGGGCCGAGGCCGCCGAGCCCGGTGCTGCCCTCATTCATTAAAGCGTCGCCCTGCTAGAATCCGCGCATGCAGACAAGGAACGTATTCGCCGGTCCCTACCTGGACCGCGCCGCTCATTTGCGCCCGGATCCTCAGTGGTTCGCCGAGGCGCTCGCCGATGAAAGCAGCCGGGTGGTGCCGGTTTGGCATTCGCGAAGTCTGGTGCTTGAGGGTGAGGCGCCGCGCGCAGCCTATGTGGAGTTGTCGCGCATAGCGCCGCAACTGCGCAACAGCAGCGATTTGATTTTGCTGGGCCGGGTCGGCGACACCCGCTATTTCGCCTGCGAAATCGAGTCGATCGAAGCGCCGCAACTGCTGCCCGGAGCGCGCTTCGAGGATCTGCGACTGGTGGCCTCGTTGCTTCCGGCCGAGGATGCGGGAATATTGGGTTATGCGCGCGCCATGATCTCCTGGCGGCATCGGCACCGCTTCTGCGGTACTTGCGGCGCGAAGACCGTGCCGGCCAAGGGCGGCCATGTACTCGTGTGCAGCGATGCGAGCTGCCGCAGCGAGCAGTTCCCGCGCATCGATCCGGCCATCATCGTGCTGGTCAGCGACGGCGAGCGGGCGCTGCTAGGTCGCCAGGCCAGCTGGCCGCTGGGACGCTATTCCACCATCGCGGGCTTCGTCGAGCCGGGAGAGTCCCTGGAGGATGCCGTTGCCCGCGAAGTGATCGAGGAAACCGGCATCGTAGTCGATACCATCGAATATCACTCCTCGCAGCCGTGGCCGTTTCCGTCATCATTAATGCTGGGATTCACGGCGCATGCCGTAACGCAGGAGATCCAGCTGCGGGACCATGAGCTGGATGACGCGCGCTGGTTCACGCGCGCTGAGCTTGCATCGAGCGCGGCGCTACTGCCGCCCGGGCAATCGATATCGTTCAGCCTGATCGAACACTGGTT
>DATCDX010000036.1:0-3232 GCA_036510475.1 Steroidobacteraceae bacterium | reverse complement strand
GTGCCGGGTCGGGAACGTGATAGGCGATCTGCACCGGCGCCAGCGGACCGCCACGCGCGGCGGCGCCGTCCGCGCGGTCCCCGCGGTCCGAAAGCGGCGTCTCGCCTGCGTGCCGCACCATCAGATCAGCCTGCGCAGCGGACGTGTTCCATCCCAGTTCGCCCCGGCCTTGCGCACCATGGCGAAAAACGCCTCCACCGCGGGCCCGGTCTCGATGAGCTCGATCATGCCCCCCGGATGCTCGTCGGTGTTGACGTACGCGAAGCGCATGCCGTTTGCGGTGGCGCCCCACTGCACCGGCTCGATGCCGAGCGGCCGCAGCCGTTCGAGATGCGCATCGAGCGATGCCGTCATGACCCCCACATGCTGCAGGCCTTGACCGTGCCGCGCGGAAAATTCCGTGTAAATCGAGGCGCTGGCATCGTGCTGCACGATGAGCTCGACCTGTACTTCGCCCCATTGCGCGATGGCCACCGACATGTCGAGCGCGAGCGGCGAACCACGAAAATACACGCGGCCGAAGGGAATGTGCTCGAGCATGTAGAAGGGGCCGATGCCGACCTTCGAGGTCCAATGCGCCACGGCGGCTTCGAGATCGCGGACGACGTAAGCATTTTGCACGATCGGCCCGAATGGCGGCGTGGACTGCGTCACCGGTGCACCTTAAGCCAGGCCCAGTTCGGTGACGAGTTTTTCGCGCAAGCGGAACTTTTGGATTTTGCTCGAGGACATCGGCCATTCATCGACGAAGCGCACGAGCCGCGGCACTTTGAAGGCGGCAACCGCCGTCTTGCAAAAGCTGATGAGCTCCGCCTCGGTGGCCGAAGCCCCCGGCTTGAATTCGACGAATGCCGCCGGCACTTCCACGTATTTTTTGTCGGGAATGCCGACGACCTGCGCAAGTTTGACCGCGGGGTGACGCCCGAGCAGCGCCTCGATCTCGGCGGCGGCGACGTTCTCCCCGCCGACTTTGAGCATGTCCTTGTATCGCCCGTGAAACATGATGGTGCCGTGTTCATCCAAGGAACCGATGTCGCCGGTGTGAAACCAGCCGTCGCGGTCGATCGCCTGAGCCGTCTTTTCCGCGTCCTTGTGATAGCCCTCGAGCAAGCTGTAGCCGCGCACCAGCACTTCGCCGTGCTGACCGGTGCGCGCGTCCGACCCCGTGTCCGGCGCGACGATGCGCACCTCGAGGCCGGGCAACGGTTTGCCGAGCCGCGTAATGCGCAGCAGCTCAGCCTCGTCCGGCGCGCCCGTGCATACTGTGCCGGCGGTTTCCGTCATGCCGAAACTGCCTACCTGCAACGCCTGCGGCATGGCGCGCATGATCGACTCGGCGACCGCCGGCGGTTGCACGGCAAAATTCGAATTCATGAGCCTGATGCGGCTAAGATTGGTGCGCGGAAAATCGGGGTGGTAGATCAGTCCCTGCATGATGGTCACGAAGCAGGGATAGGTGGCCGTGACTTCGTAGCGCTCCAGCATCTCAAGAGCGACTTTGGGGTCGAAGTAGCTCATGGTCAGATAGGTGCCGCCGACATCGAAGATCGCGAGCATCGGCAGCACGGAGGCAATGTGGAACATCGGCAGCGGCGACCAGAAGCGATCTTCGTGCGTCAATTGATAGCGATGCCGGCCCAGTGCAATGGAATTACGCACCTGCGCTTCGTGGGTGATCAGGCAACCCTTGGGATTAGCCGTGGTTCCGGATGTGTACAGCATTAGCCCCACGTCGCGGACGCGCACCCCTAAGCGGGCAATATGCACGTGCCGTTCCGCTATGCCCGCGGCACCTTGCTCGAAATCCGCCTGCGATACGAACCCTGGCCGCGTGGTCGCGCCCAGCAGCACGACATTGCGCAGCTTCGGCGTTTGACTCAATTGCAGATGGCGCGGGTTGGCCTGCGATTGCAAGTCGGGGAGGGCGCCGTGCAAGCGCTCGACGAAGCTCACCTGCTCCGAGATGGCATCGGTGGTCACGAGAGTGGCGATATCGCCGTTCTCGATCACATAGGCCAACTCACCCGAGCGGTAACGCGCGTTGATCGGCACCACGACGGCGCCGCACAGCGCGGCGGCGAAAAAGATCTCGACGAAGGCAGGACAGGTGTGCATCAGGATGCCGACATGATCGCGGGGCTTGACGCCGAGCGCCTGCAGGCTGCGGGCGCGCAGCAGCGCGCGGCTCGCCAGCTCCCCGTAGGTGAATTGCGCGTCGGGGAATACCAGCGCCAACGTATCCGGATAACGATCCGCCGCCGTCAGCAACAAATCACCCATGGTGGTGACCGAAATCCGCAGACGCGCAAGATCCTCGCCCGCGGGTTGCGGAGCAGAAGCCTTATTCGATCCAGCCATGATCTTCTCCGCTCGACACAGATGTTGGCCGGAACAGTAGCACGGCCCAGTATTGAAACAAACAGTCAGTCCTGTTTCTTTTTTACCGCGCGCTCCTTTATACTCACCCCAGCTTTGCGCGTCACAGCTCACGTTAACTACATAAAATGACCAATCGCCTGCCTCAAGATCCCCCCAAGCAGTGGGGCCTTACCGATGATGAACTCGCCACGGCTCCACTTGCGTTCCGAGAGGATGCGCTGGCCGGTAAAGTCTGCGTTGTATCGGGCGGCGGCAGCGGCGTGGGCCGCGCCATTGCCTATGTGCTGGTGCGGCTCGGCGCCGACGTCGCCATCTGCGGCCGGCGTGCGGAGAAACTCGAGGAGACCGCCGCGGGCATTCGCCAGCATTTGGGAAAGACCATTTTCACCAAGGCAATGACTATCCGTGAGCCCGCCCAGGTGCAAGCCCTGATCGCGGATACCTGGGAACGCTTCAAACGCCTCGATGTCCTGGTCAACTGCGCCGGCGGTCAGTTTCCACAGGCGGCGATCGATTTCAGCGTGAAAGGCTGGAACGCGGTCGTCGATACGAATCTGAACGGCAGCTGGTACATGATGCAGGCTGCCGCGCAGCAGTGGCGCGATCGCGGCCATGCCGGATCGATCGTCAATATTGTGGCTGTCGTCAATCGTGGCATGCCGCAGGTCGCGCATACCGCCGCCGCGCGGGCCGGTGTGATTTATCTGAGCAAGACGCTGTCGATCGAATGGGCGCCGCTCGAAATTCGCGTCAATTGCGTGGCACCCGGATCGATTGCGACGGAGGGTTTGAACGTCTACCCGCGTGAAGCCGCTGAAGCGTTCGTGCTATCCAATCCGATGAAGCGGCTGGG
>DATCDX010000035.1:0-8035 GCA_036510475.1 Steroidobacteraceae bacterium | reverse complement strand
CGGCGATCGATTTTGGGCACAACACTTGGAAAGCCGCCAGTACCACCACCCGCCCGCGCAATTCGGACAGGAGCAATGGCCGATCGGTGTTGAACCAGGTCTGCACCACCAGTTCGGGCGCATAGTTGAGATTGGCCGCAGGGTTCTCGGCGGCACTATTCGTTGAGGTTGTCATGAATTGAGCACGCGTCGGCCGCTGCCACCGGAACGCGCCACATCCTTACTTTGGCTTATTGATGGACATTGAGTCCTGCTATTGTGCGCCCGAAGCTTGAGGATCAATCGAAATTCATCGCGCGCAGTTTGCGCGATTACTGAGGACAGCATGCAAAAGCTCAACATCAACGGCGAAATTCATTCAGTTGACGTGGACCCCGACATGCCGCTGCTATGGGTGTTACGCGATGTGCTGGATATGACGGGCACCAAATTCGGTTGCGGCATGGCGTTATGCGGTGCCTGCACCGTGCATCTCGATGGCGAAGCGACGCGATCCTGCGTGCTGCCCATCGTCGGCGTAGCCGGTCGCAAGATCACCACCATCGAAGGGGTGGGCAACACCCGCTTGGGCAAAGCGGTGCAGGCGGCATGGGGCGCGGTGGATGTGCCGCAGTGTGGCTACTGCCAATCCGGTCAGATCATGGCGGCAACCTCGCTGCTGGCGAAGAACAAGTCGCCCACCGATGCCGATATCGATTCCGCGATGAGCGGCAATATTTGCCGTTGCGGGATTTACAACCGGATTCGTGCCGCGATACATCAGGCCGTGATCCCGGAAGGAGCTGCCACATGAGTGCCGTGGAAGACACCGGACGCCGTGAATTCCTGCGCAGCAGCGCCGGCGTGGGCGGCGGCTTGCTCTTGGCGTTGACGCTGCCGACGGCGATGCGCTGGGGCGCCGCGGATGCGGCCACGGTCTCACAGAACAATCCGGTCAATGCCTTCGTCAAAGTCGGCAGCGACGGCACGGTGACCTTGATCATGCACAAATCCGAAATGGGTCAGGGGGTTTACACCGGCCTCGTGCAACTGCTGGCGGAGGAATTGGATTGCGACCTCTCCCGGGTGCGGGTCGAGACGGCGCCGGTGGCGCCGGAGTACAACAATCCCAATTTTCCGCTGCAGTTCACCGGGGGCAGCATGAGCATATCCTCGAGCTGGACCGGGCTGCGGCTCGCCGGCGGCACCGCACGCGCCATGTTGGTTCAAGCCGCCGCGCAACGCTGGAAAGTGGATCCCGCGTCCTGCCGCACCGAACGCAGTTTCGTATACGGCCCGGCGGGTCGCAAAGCCGGCTACGGCGAGCTGGCGGCGGCGGCCGGCAAACTCAAGGCCCCGGATCACAAATCCATTCGCTTGAAACCGCAGAGTGAATTTAAGATCATCGGCAAACCGATCAAGCGCATCGAGACCGCCGAGAAAATCAACGGCAGCGGGAAATTCGGCTTGGATGTGCGGGTGCCGGGCATGCTGCGCGCGGTCATCGCACGTCCGCCGGCACTCGGCGCCACGCCGAAGCACATCGACGATGCCGCGGCCCGTGCGGTTCGCGGCGTGATCACGGTGGTCACTGTCAGCGCGGGAGTCGCCGTGGTCGCGCGCAACACCTATGCCGCGCGCAAGGGCCGTGATGCCCTGGTCATCGAGTGGCAGCCCACCGCAGAGCCGCTGCTCGATACGGAGCGATTGCGTGCTGATTATAAAAAGCTGTCTCTCACGCCGGCGCCCTTGGTGCCGCGCAACGACGGCGATGCGCCGCGCGTCCTCAAAAGCGATGGCAAGCATCTGGAAGCCTTCTATGAGTTGCCCTACCTGGCGCATGCCGCGATGGAGCCGCTGAATTGCGTCGCCGATTGTCGCGCCGACCGCTGCGATGTGTGGACCGGAACACAGATGCAATCGCCCGATCAAGCCGCTGCGGCGAGCATCTCCGGTCTGCCGGCCGACAAAGTGTTCATCCACACGATGCTGCTGGGAGGTGGTTTCGGCCGACGCGGCAATCCGGGCAGCGACTTCGTGCGCGAAGCGGTGGAAGTGTCGAAAAAGATCGGCAAGCCGGTGCAGGTGGTCTGGACCCGCGAGGACGACATGCATGGCGGCTGGTATCGGCCGCAGTGGGCGAATCGATTGCGGGCGTCGCTGGGAAAAGACGGCAAGCCCGTGGCCTGGCATCACACCGTCGTCGGCCAATCCATCATGGCGGGCACGCTCATGCAGGGCATGGTGAAAAACGGCATTGATCCTACCTCAGTGGAAGGCGCTGCGGAGCTGCCGTACGGCATCCCCAATATTCGCGTGGATTTGCACACGACCACGGCGCCGGTGCGAGTGCAGTGGTGGCGCTCAGTGGGACATTCGCACACCGCCTTCGCCGTCGAGAGTTTCGTCGACGAGTGCGCCGCGCAGGCCGGCAAAGACCCGCTGGAATATCGGCGCTCATTGCTCGGCGAAAAACACCCGCGGCATCGCGCCGTCTTGGAACTGTTGGCCGAGAAGTCCGGATGGGGACAACCCCTGCCCGCGGGAACGGCACGCGGCATGGCGCTTCACGAATCCTTCGGCAGCGTGGTCGGCGAAGTGGCGGAAGTGTCACTGCACGAAGGACTGCCGCGAGTGCACCGCGTCGTCGCGGTGATCCACTGCGGCTTTGCCGTCAATCCGCAACTGATCGCGGCGCAACTCGAAAGCGCCGTCAACTATGGATTATCCGCGGCGCTGTACGGGCAAATCACTTACGCGGACGGCAAACCACAACAGGCCAATTTCGATACCTATGCCGTGATGCGGATGAACGAGGCGCCCCGAGTCGAAGCGCACATCGTTCCCAGCCAGGATGCCCCCACCGGGGTTGGCGAGCCAGGCACACCACCGATCGCGCCGGCCGTCGCCAACGCGATTTTTACGCTGACCCAGCGGCGTGCGCGGCGGCTGCCGATGATTCGCGGTGGGCAACTTATGGCGTAGCAGTGGCGGCGACGCCTGCCGGCGGCAGCTGTGCGATTGATTGATCAGCCCTCGGCTGCAATCTTGTTGTCGGTCTGCGGTTCCGTCTCCGAGGCCGTGTCCCAGCTGCTCACCGTGGCCTCGTAAATGGCCAGTTCGCCCAGCAAAGTCTCCAGCGGCTGGGCCTTGCCCATGGCAAATCCCTGCCCGTAGTCGACGCCCAAGTCGGCCATGCGCGCGCGCAACAGGTCGGTCTCGACATACTCGGCGATGGTTTCCATGCACATGACCTTGGCGAGTTGAGCGATGGCCTTGATCATCGATTCCGAGCGTGAGTTGTTGATGGCGTCGCGCACGAAGCTGCCGTCGATCTTGAGGTAGTTGACCGACAGATCCTTCAAGTAAGCCAGGGAGCTCACCCCGGTGCCGAAATCGTCCAGCGCGAATTGACAGCCGAGATCCTGCAGACTGCGCATGAAATCCTGCGCCTTGGCAAGATTGCCGATGGTCGCGGTTTCCGTCAGCTCAAAGCACAGGACTCCCGGTGGAACGCGGCTCGTCTTAATATGATCGATCACGAACTCCAGGAACGATTCGTCCTGCAACGATTGGCCGGAAAGATTGATGGCGAAGCGCGCGATCTCCTCCCCCACCGACGCGCTGTGCGCGCCCAGCAACTCACAGGAACGGCTCACGACCCAGCGATCCACCGTCGGCATGAGCTGGTAGCGTTCCGCCGAGGAGAGGAACTTGCTGGGCGGAATGATTTCACCGCGGTCGCCCACCATGCGGATCAACAGTTCGAAGCGCGGCCGTCCATAGTTGCCGCGCAAGGGTAGTATCGGTTGTGCATCGAGACGGAAGCTGTCGTTGTCGAGCGCTTCGCGCAACTTGCCGATGATCAAAATGTCGGTATGGCGCCGGATGATGCTGTGATCGGAATCCTGGAACATTTCGACGCGGTTGCGGCCGCGATCCTTGGCCGCCTTGCAAGCAATCTCCGCCGTCGCCAGGGCATGCGCCAAGGGGTTGTCGGAGCGTCCGATCGGCGCCACCCCGAGACATACCGACACCTCGAATGAACCCTGCCCGGCGCGCGGTACGATGGCGGCGGCGGCGGCGCGAATTTTTTCGGCGACGGCGGCGGCCGAGTCCATGCTGGTATTCGGGATCAGCGCGGCGAGCCGGTCTCCGGAGATGCGCGCCGACAGCGCGCCGCGCGGCAGAGACTTCGCCATGCATTCCGCGACATTGACGATCACATCGTCGCCCACGTGCATGCCGAAAGTTTCGTTGATGACGTGCAGGCGATCGATGTCCAGATACAGAATGATGTGCGCATCCGCGGCGCCATCGGCGCCCAGCAGTCCGGACGCCTGACGCTCGAACGCGTGCCGGGTCATCAGGCCCGTGCCGGCATCGTATTGAGCCTGGATGATGATGGTGGCGCGCTTCGCCAACACCTCGGCGATGCGCGTTTGATGCGAATCGAAATCCGGTGCGCTGGGTGGATTGAACAGGGCAAGCACGCCCATGACCCGGTCCGAAGAATGCCGCACCGGGCACGCCAGAATTTTATACGGCGCCGCGACGTCGCTCGCGACTTTGGAAATATGATTGACGACGATGGTGCGCTGTTGCAGCTGCATCCATGCCATCAGATGATGCTGCGCGCGCTGCAGCGATTCCCGCGACATGGGCTGGCCGCTGCGCGTCAACGACAGCTCAATATTCTTGTCGGGCACCCAGAGCGCCGCGAGCGCGCAACCCATGCGCTCGAGTCCGGTCTTCATGATGAGCCCGAATTCATCGGTGTCGCTCGTCGACGCCGATTGATGCGACGATATCTCCAGCATGAGGTCCAGATCGCGCTCACGCACATTCAGATCGCGTTCGCGGGAGCCCAATTTGGAACGCAAGGTCAATTCACGGCGCAGACACTCCAATGCCGGCTGCACCAACTGGCGCACGGTCTGCAGCGGCCGCGCCTCGGTCTGCGTCCCGGACAGACGGGCGATCAGGCTGACGACACCGAGCAATTCGATGTGCTCGCCGCGCACCGCGAACGAGTAAATCGCGCGGTCCGCATCGAGCGTGCGCACGCTGCCGGCGAATTCCGCGGGATCCGACAGGGCATTCGCGATCGCTTCTTTGATGATGTCGGGCTCATCGGCCAGATCCCACTCATCGGAGGCCCATACCAAGTTCGAGAAGCCGTCGTGCACCACCACACCGCGCAGGCTCGGCATGAGCATGCGCAGCAAGCGTCCGTAGGGATCGAAGGAGGCATCCGCGGCGGGACCCTCGGTTGCGGTTGACTTGATCTGTAGCACGGCGGCCATCCTAGCGGTTACGTGGGTTTTTAATCACGCATGAATGTGCGGGAAACCCGTAAGGATGGCTTTGACGAGCGTCGCAGTTCAATGCAAGAAAGACGGCGCCGTCGTCTGCGGAAACGCACGCACCGGTGTCGATTGACAATATCCGGCGATTCGTGTGACGCGGGTCCGGAATTACCGGCTCGCTAAGTGCGGCGCGCCAAAACCCGCAACAGGTAGCGGCCGCCGGGGATGCGCACCAGGCGAAACACTCTGCGCCAAAAGCGTCGCGCCGCGGCATCGAAACTCGCCAGCGGCAATGCCTCGTACAAGCGCGGCAGCGACTCGTGAACAATGACGCTTTGCGCCCGTAGGGTGCGCGGCCGGTCGGCCGCGCGCAACGTCAAGGCGACGGTGGCGCCGCGCCACTCGACTTCCATATCGGTGACGGTTGCGGACTGCAGAACTTGCGCCGCGTCCGCCTCCGCGCCTTGCAAGTAAACATCGATGACGGGAGGTGCGCTGCGCGTGATGCGCCATACGCCGTTACCGAGATCGCTGGGCGAAAACACCCCGCTGAGACTGCGCCGAACGTTGGGTTTCATTCGTGCATGCTACTAGAGTTATCCTGGCGGGCTTGGTCTTTGAGGAAATGCCGTGGACTCGCCGATAAAACTACTGCCTGGACAAGTCTTGAGTTCCAGCGGCCGCCCGCGTCTCGATTACCTGGCCGTGGCCACCCTGGCATTTCCGTTCATGCTCAACAGCGCCGTGCAGGCGGTGTTGAACGCAACGGATACCTGGTTCATCGGTCGCTTGTCGCCGGTCGCCACCTCCGCCATTGGGGTGGTTTACTGGCCTGTCCTGGTGTTCGTGCTGCTGTTCGGAGGTGTCGGCCTGTCGGTTCAAACCTTGGTGGCGCACGCCTACGGCGGCCATCGCTTCGCGCGCGCATCACAGGCCACGTGGACGGCGCTGTGGGCGTCGCTGTTTACCGTGCCCCTGTTCGCAGCACTGGCGCTCAACGGCGCGCGAATCTTCGCCCCGTTTGGGCTGCCACACGGCACCCTGGAATTGGCACTCGAGTATTGGTTCCCGCGGATGCTCGGCGCTCCGCTGGGCGTCGCGCTGTGGTCCGTACTCGGCTTCTTCAACGGCGTGGGCCGTCCGGCCATTACCCTGCGGATTACCTTGAGCGTCGCACTGGTCAACGCCTTGCTGAATCAGCTGTTCATATTCGGTCTTGGACTGGGCATCGCCGGGTCCGGGTGGGCAACCGATGCCGCGCAACTGTTCGGCGTCGCCGCTGCCATGGGCTGGTTCTTGGGACCGGCGACGCGGACGCAGTATCGTTCTCATCTGACCACGCGGCTCAACTGGCGCGCCATGCTGCGCCAGCTCAACTTGGGATTCCCCATGGGATGTCTGTACGCCGCCGACATTCTGGGCTTTGCACTGTTTCAGCTGATGCAGGTGCGCCTCGGCACGGTCGACGGCGCATCCACCCAGATCGTCATGATGCTAACGTCGTTTTGTTACATGCCGGCCGTGGGTATCGCGATGGCGGGTACCACGCTGGTCGGCCAGGCCATCGGTGCTGGACGGCGGGATTGGGCGTTCAAAGTCGGCAACGGAATTATTCTGATCGCGGTGCTCTACATGGGCGCGATCGGCGTGCTGCTCGCCCTCGCGGGGCCATGGGTGTTGCCGTTCTTCACCAATAGCGCGGATCCGCAAGCCGCGGCCGTGGTGACCCAGGGCTGCGTGCTGTTGTGGATTGCCAGCGGTTACCAGCTGTTCGACGGCCTCAATATCAGCAGCGGTTCGTGCCTTCGCGGCGCCGGCGATGTGCGGCTGCCGGCTATCATGGTGCTGGCGCTGTCGTGGCTGCTGTTCGTACCGCTGGCGCACAGCCTGTCATTCGCGCCGGGCGAAGGCTGGGTGAATTGGTTGCCGCAGTTCGGTTTGGGCGCGGTCGGCGGTTGGTTTGCCGCTCTCGCCTATATATGTGGTCTCGGGCTGATGTTGTTCTGGCGCTGGCGCTCAGGCGCCTGGCAGCGCATCTCACTGGCGCTCAATTGAATGGCGCGAAGGATACGAGGGTATGTGGAAGTTTTTTGAACGCGTATTGCTGGCGTTGATCTGCTCTGCGCCGGCCTGCGCGTGGGCGGTGACCGGCGTGCCCGCAACGGGGGTGCCGGCGGCCGCGGGCGTCGTGGCGGCCGTGAGGCAGGTCATTGCCGCGCAGCGGCTGCCGCCGAGCGCGGTCAGCTTTGTGATCGTCGATCCGGACACGGGTGCAGAGGTGGCCGGTCAAAATCCCGACACGCCGCGCAGTCCGGCATCCACTATTAAATTGGTCACGACGTTTGCCGCGCTGGACATGCTCGGGCCCGCCTACACCTGGCATACGCGAGCCGCGATCCACGGCACACTCGATGAGGGCGTGCTCGACGGGGATCTGATTCTGCAGGGCGGCGGCGATCCTTACATGACCTTGGAGCGCTGGTGGAGCTTCGCCCATGGGTTGCGCGACACGGGACTAAAAGCGATTCACGGCGATATCGTCATCGACAATTCGGCATTCTCCTTGCCGGCGGAAGATCCGGGAGCCTTCGACGGTAAGCCGAATCGTTCGTACAACGTCGTTCCCGACGCGTTGATGGTGAATTTCCAGTCGATCGAGTTCAGCTTGATGGCCGACGCCGGCGCTCGGCGAGTCAATATCGTCGCCAGCCCTCACCCGGTGAATCTCGACATCGAGAACCACATTC
>DATCDX010000034.1:0-7089 GCA_036510475.1 Steroidobacteraceae bacterium | reverse complement strand
CTCAACATGGCCGCCGAGCCGGTCAATGCCGCGGCGACGAACTTGGCGGCCGCGACCAGCAAATTCCCGGCCAGTGCCGCCCAAACAACAAAGAGGGTGCCGCTTTTCGCCATCTTGTACTTTACGATTCTTCGCCCTAGGGTCTTAGGCGTTGCTTGAAGTATCGAGCGGCGCCCCCATTTCGCTGCAATACCGCCGCGCTCAACACACCCACAAACATATATTGTAAGGCCATGACGACCGAAACACAGCCGCAGACCAAAGACTTCCAAGCCGAAACCAAGCAAGTATTGCGATTGGTGATTCACTCGCTGTACTCGCACAAGGAAATTTTCCTGCGCGAGCTGATCTCAAACGCGTCGGACGCCTGCGAGAAACTGCGCTTCGAGGCGCTCGCCCAGCCTGATTTGCTGGGTGCCGATATCTTGTCGGTCACGCTGGCGGCGGATCCCGCGGCCGGCACTCTGTCCATCAAGGACAACGGCATCGGCATGAGCCAAGCCGAGGTCATCGATAATCTCGGCACGATCGCGCGCTCCGGTACGCGAAAATTCCTGGAAGGGTTGAGCGGCGACTCCGCCAAGGATGCGCAACTGATCGGCCAGTTCGGCGTCGGCTTCTATTCGGCATTCATCGTCGCCGACAAGGTCACCGTGCTCACCAAGCGCAGCGGCGATGAGGCGGTGCGCTGGGACTCGGACGGAGAAGGTCAGTACCAGATTCAAGCCGACGGCAAGGCGGATCGCGGCACCGAAGTCATCCTGCACCTGCGCGAAGAGGACAAGGAATTCCTGGAGCCCGGTCGCCTGCGTCAATTGGTGCGCAAGTACTCCGATCACTTGAGCATTCCCATCGTGCTGAAGAGCGGCGACACGGACGAGACGTTGAACCAGGCCAAGGCGTTTTGGACGCGGCCGAAGTCCGAGCTTACGGATGAGGACTACCAGGCGTTCTACCACCACATCACGCATGACACCGAGGACGCGCGTGCCTGGGCGCACAACAAGGTCGAAGGCGGTATCGAATACACCTCGCTGCTGTATCTGCCCAAGCGCGCACCGTTCGATCTGTTCGAGCGCGAACAGAAAGGCGGCATCCAGCTGTACGTCAAGCGCGTGTTCATCATGGACAAGGCCGCGGAATTGCTGCCGCCCTGGCTGCGTTTCATGCGCGGCCTGGTCGATTCGGCCGACCTGCCGCTGAATGTATCGCGCGAGCTGCTGCAGAACGATCGGACGGTCGAGAAGATCAAATCCGCGCTGGTGAAGCGCAGCCTCGATCTGCTCGAGGACCTGGCGGCGAATAAACCCGAACAATATGCGGAGTTTTGGCAAACCTTCGGCGTAGTGCTTAAGGAAGGCGTGATCGACGACCTCGGCCAGAAGACGCGAATCGCCAAGTTGCTGCGCTTTCACTCCACCGCTACCGGCGCCGCCAACGCGGCCGCCGCCACCGGCGACGCCGCCACAGTCACACTGGATCAATACCTGTCGCGCATGAAGGCGGATCAGAAGGCCATCTACTATCTGACCGCCGACAGTCTGGCCGCCGCGCGCAACAGCCCGCATCTGGAGGGCTTCCGCGCCTTAGGGTTGGAGGTTCTGTTGCTTACCGACCGCATCGATGAGTGGGTGGCCGGTCATCTGCACGAATTCGAAGGCAAGACGCTGGCGAATGTCGCCAGTGCCGCCGCCGACGTGGCATCCGCCATCGAAACGCCGGAGAAGGCCGCCGCGCAATCCGCCTTCAAAGACACGCTGGAGCGGCTCGGCAAAACCTTGGCGGCCAAGATCGCGAGCGCGCAGGTGTCCGCGCGATTGACCGACTCGCCGGCGGTGCTGGTCGCGGGCGAGTTCGGCGTCAGCTTGCGCATGGGCCGCATCTTGAAGCAAGCGGGTCAGAACAATCCGTTCGCCACGCTGCCCATCCTCGAGTTGAATCCGAACCATCCGCTGGTGCTGCGCCTCAAGGAGAGCGCCGATGACGCGGCGTTCTCGGATCTCGCGCATGTACTGTATGACCAGGCGATGCTGGCCGAAGGCGGCGAACTGGACGATCCGGCGATTTTCGTGCGGCGCGTCAACCGTCTGATCGTCGAAGGTCTCGGCGCACAATCGAAAATCATCTTGAGCTGAGGTTAAAATCTAACCTGAGGTAAGTATCAATGAATCCAACGTCACACGCGCATACCTTGGCGGTGCAACCGGAACCCACCGATCACGTGCAGGGTTCTCTGCATGCGCGCGTAACCTTGATGGAGTACGGGGACTTCGAATGTCCCAGCTGCAAAGTGGCGGCGGCCACGCCGACGCTGCTGCTGGAGCGCTTTCCCAACAAGATTCGCTTCATATTCCGGCATTTTCCGCTGCAGGAAGCTCATCCTCACGCGCTGTTGGCGGCGGAGGCGTCGGAAGCCGCGGCGGGCCAGGGGAAATTCTGGCCGATGCACGATCTGCTGTTCCGCAACCAGGCGCATATCAAGGACAAGGACTTGCATCGTTACGCGGCGGAATTGGGTCTCGATCTAGCGCGCTATGTTGCGGAAATGGACGATCACATCTACCTGCAGAAGGTGCGCGAACACATAGATGGTGGTCAACGCAGCCATATCCGCGCGACGCCGACGTTCTTCGTCAATGGCGTGGTGCAGGACATCTCGTTCGGCATGAAGGCGCTGCACGAAGCGGTAGCCGCAGCCGTGGCACGCAGCGGTTAGCGCGGCAACGTCATTACGTGACGTGATTCCCGCGCGGCGGTTACTCGCGAAAGGTGCTTTGCGAGTCCGCGCCTTCGAGCTCGGGCGCCAACGGTGCGTGATTCAAGAGAGCGACCATCGCGACGCCGCCGATGGTGTTGCCGATCAGGGTCGGCAGTAAAAAGCCGACGATGTACTTACCTATCGAGGCGTGCCCCGTAAATACGGCGAATGCGCTATCGACCGAGCCGGCGATGATGTGCGAGAAGCGCCCCATGCCCACGATGTACGTCAGGATCAGGATGACGAATAGTTTCGCGGTGCGCGCGCTTGGCAACAGCCACACCATGACCGCGATGATCCATCCGGCGAGCACCGCTTTGATCAGCGTCGGCCAGAACGCGCCGCCGATCGCGGCGATGGCCGTCGCCACCAGGCTGTCGCGCACCGCGGGGGGAAAGATGCCGTCAATACTGATGAGAGCGGCAAAGATATAAGTGCCGAGTAGATTGAATGACAGCACGATGGCCCAGAACCTCAAGGTCGCATTCAGGGTCTTGCGGTCGCGCCGCACCAGAACCGGGAGGACCGCGGTGAGGGTGCTCTCGGTAAAGAGGGTCTGGCGGCCCAAAATCACGATGAGAAATCCGATGGTATAGCCGATGCTGTCGACGAGCCGGGTCCAAGACGCGTTGGGGAGCCCGCTCTGCATCAGCGCCAGCCCCAAGAAGGAAAAGCCCATCGACATTCCCGCAGCGAGCCCCGACCACGCCAGCGCGCCGGCCGGGCGTTTTAATTCCGCCTCGCCTTCTTCACGCAGCACCTCGTGGATGACGAGCGCGCGGATCGAGGAATGCTCGGCGGCTTGATCGCGTTCGTGCTTATCGAGGGCCCCCGTTGGGAGCGGCTCTTTCTTAACTACCGGTTTGCGCATGGGGTGGTCCAATGCGCGTGCGCGCAGCTATCAGCTCCAGTCGTCGCCACCGCCTCCCGAACCACCGTCATCCCACCCGCCACCCGGGTCGTTCATGCCGAAGTCAGAGCCGCCCATGTCGCCGTTGCCGGAGTCCGGCTCGCCGGCTTCCGCCGGTGGAATGATACCGCCGCCTGTGGGTTGACCGCCATCCAGGAAGTGATGGGCCAGCTGCTCGCCGGCCACCACGCCCGCGCCGACTGCCAGGCCCGAGGCGAGGCCACCCGCGATGCTGGAACCTAAACCGCCGCGCATCGGTGCCGGTCCGTAGCCTGCCGCTCCGTAGCCGCCCGGACCGTAATTTCCAGGCGCTCCCACGCCAGGCGCGCCGGGCGCGCCACCCACGCCGGGTCCGCTGCCGGAGGGGTATTGGGCGGTGTTATTGCGGCGGCGAAAGACGGCCCACAGGATGGCGATGGCCGCGCCGAAAGTCAGCAAGATGCCCCAAGGGAACCCGGGTGCTGCCGGAACGGAGGCGCCGGCGGCGCTACGGGCGGTTCCGAACGTTCGCGGCACCGATGATCGGGCAACGAGACCGAGCTGCGCCTTGAGCGCCTGTACCGAGCGAGGGCTGGCAAACGGCAGGCCGGGCTTTAGCTGCTCGGCGGCGCCGAGCTCGGAGCGCGACAGCGCCGTCTTGCCTTCTTTGGCATACAGTTCGGCCTGCACGTAGTGCGCCCGAGCGCTCTGCGGGTGGTCCTTCAGGACTTGAGTCATCATCTGCTGGGCTTGGTCGAGACGACCCGCCGCCGCAGCGTTGTAGATCTGTTGTACGCTGGCGTCCGCGTCGGCAAACGCCGGCGACGTAGCGGTCAGGGCGAACGATACGCCCAGGATAAGGGCTGCGACTGTCAACAATCTACGCATAGCGGATCCTCGCCCGGTCGAATCGACCATTGCCCGATTAGATATGGGCGCAGCTTTGAAGTTCAACGCCGCGATGAGGCCGGATTGCGGCGCGCGGCGCCCGGCGCGATGACGGTCAGATGACGCCGCGGCGCTTCTGGTCGAGTTCAATGGACTCGAACAGCGCCTGAAAATTTCCTTCGCCGAAACCGTCATTACCCAAGCGCTGGATGATTTCGAAGAAAATGGGCCCGATGGCATTCTTGGTGAAAATCTGCAGCAGGATGCCGGCGGCGGCATTGCCGTCGATCAGGATGCGGCGGCGCTCGAGTTCGCGCAGAGATTCCCGATGACCGCTGACGCGGGCGTCGACGCCTTCATAGTAGGTGTCCGGTGTGTCTTGGAACTCGACGCCACGCCGGCGCAGCGCGTCGACCGTGGCGTAGATGTCATCGCTGCCCAAGGCAATATGCTGTATGCCTTCGCCCTTGTATTCGTTGAGATATTCCTCGATCTGGCTTTTGTCGTCCTGGCTCTCGTTGATGGGGATGCGGATCTTGCCGCAGGGCGATGTCAGCGCGCGCGAAAATAATCCGGTCTCCTTGCCCTCGATGCTGAAGTAGCGGATTTCCCTGAAGTTGAATAACTTCTCGTAGAAGCCGGCCCACAGGTTCATGTTGCCGCGCCTGACGTTGTGCGTCAGGTGGTCGATGCGGATGAGGCCCACCGGGTCCTTGGAACTCGCCGCGGGCGTGGGCACGAAATCCACATCGTAAATCGTGCGTTCTCCGTAGCGATCCACAAGATAGATCAGGCTGCCGCCTATGCCCTCGATCGATGGGATGTTGAGCTCCATCGGTCCCGCCGTGGCGGGCCCGGGTTTCGCGCCTAATTCGAGCGCGCGGGCATACGCGAATCGCGCATCGGTGACGCGAAACGCCATGGCGCAGGCACAGGGTCCGTGCAAACGGGCGAACTTCTGCGCGAAGCTGTCGTGCTCGGCGTTGATGATGAAATTGATGTCTCCCTGGCGATGCAGCGTGACGTTCTTCGAGCGGTGCCGCGCAACCGCGGGCAGGCCCATGCTCTCGAACAGCCGCCGCAGCAATTCCGGATCCGGCGCGGCGTATTCGACGAATTCGAATCCATCGGTGCGCATGGGGTTGGCGGGGTCGCTCACGTTCATGGTGAAGGCGCTGTTTTGTCGTTATGGCTGATGACGGTGCCGAACACCCGATCCCAGAGCGTGGTGGTGACGCCGAAGTTGCCGCCCTTGGGCGAATAGTGATGGCGCATATGCCAGGCGCGAAGCCCGTTGAAATAATCAGAGCGCTTCAGCACGCCGTGATGAATGACATGGTGCACGATCCCATACCACCAATAGCCGAGCATGACGCCCACCGTCAGGCCGTCCGCGACGTTGAAGCCCAAGTACCACCAAGCCGGCAGCAGTACGCCGGCGCTCCATATCGGAATGCTCATCCATGTGGGCGTGCCGATCAACGCCAGTGGCGATGCGTGGTGCAGTCCGTGCATGGGTGAAAAGATCGGCATTCGATGCAATGCGATGCGATGCAGGACATACTCCAACACGCTCCACAACACCAATCCTGCGCTCAAGGCGGCCAGCCACTCACCGGCCTGCCAGGATGGGCGCGAGGTATCGATCGCCGCCAGCGCGACCACCACCACGGGGTAGACCGCGAAGTCCGCGTAATAGCTCAATTTGCTGAGTTGCATCGTACCGCCCCTCGCTCGAATCGGTACTACCATTTGACCACGAATTATGCAGAATGTTGGCGAAAGAGTGGAGCACCAATGATGCGCCATACCATCGTCATCGTGGGCGCCGGATTCAGCGGCACGGTACTGGCGGCGAATTTGCTGCGCCGTCCACCGTCCGGCGCAACCGACATCGTACTGATCGAGCGTGGCGCCGAAATGGGCCGGGGCGTGGCCTACGCCGCTCGCGAGTTTCCCTATCTTCTCAACGTGCCGGCGGGGCGACTTTCGGCCGATTCACATGAGCCGGAGCAATTCCTGCGCTACGCGCAACGCCGCTTGGCCAAAGCCGGCAGCGAGGATTTTCTGCCGCGCGCGGTGTACGGTGACTACCTGCAAGACGTGTTGCTGGAGGCCGAGAGAGCGGCACCCCCGCAGGCGCGCTTGATGCGGCAGTTCGGTGAGGTGCGGCGCATCGCGCGCCGCGGGGAGCAGGCGCTCACCGTGGAGTTCGCGAACGGCGCGGCGATCGCGGCCGATCGCGTGATATTGGCTCTGGGCAACCCGCCTTCACCGTTGCCGCCGTGGGCCGCCGACGTGCGCAATCACCCGGCGTACCGGCATGATCCCTGGGACCTGCCGAAGACGCTAACGGCTCAACATTCGGTGCTGATCGTCGGCAACGGTTTGACCATGGCGGATGCGGCGCTGGCGCTCAGCCATGATCCGGGATGCGCGCCCATGCTGCACACGATTTCACGGCGTGGCTTGATTCCCCTGGCACAAACGCCGTTCCGGCCGTTGGCGGTGCAAGGCGACGGCGAGGCGCTGCTGGCCTGCGCGCACTCCATCC
>DATCDX010000033.1:0-2920 GCA_036510475.1 Steroidobacteraceae bacterium | reverse complement strand
GTTTTTTCAGCGCCCGAGTCCGCGACCGCCGGCTCCTTGTTCGAACACTGCGCGCGCGCGCTCGATTCCAGTCTGGCGATCGGTTCACATGGGCTGCCGCTGTTCGGCACGGGTGACTGGAACGACGGCATGAATCGAGTCGGCTCGGCCGGCCGCGGTGAAAGTGTCTGGCTGGGCTGGTTTTTGTATGCCACGTTGATGCGTTTTGCGCCGATCGCCGATCAGCGCGGCGAGACGGCCAAGGCGGCGCAATGGCGCAAGCATGCATTCGCGCTGCATCAGGCCATCGAGCGCGAAGCCTGGGATGGCGACTGGTATCGGCGCGGTTACTTCGATGACGGCACGCCGTTGGGCTCGGTTCTGAGCGATGAGTGCCGGATAGATTCCATCGCGCAATCTTGGGCGGTGATTTCCGGCGCCGCGGGCCGCGAGCGCGCGGTCAGGGCGATGGCCGCGGTCAACTCACAGCTGGTCAGCCGCAGCGACGGACTGGTCAAGTTGTTCACTCCCGCGTTTGATCACAGTTCGCACGATCCGGGCTACATAAAGGCCTATCCGCCCGGCTTGCGCGAGAACGGCGGCCAGTACACCCATGCGGCCATGTGGTCGACACTGGCGTTTGCGCTGCTGGGGGACGGCGATCGTGCCGGCGAATTATTCTCCATTCTCAACCCCATCAATCATGCCAGCACCCGCGCGGGTATCCACCGCTACAAGGTCGAACCCTATATCGCCTGCGCCGATGTGTACTCAGCGGCGCAGCACGTGGGACGAGGCGGCTGGACGTGGTATACCGGCTCCGCGGCATGGATGTATCGCACCGCGATGGAAGGGATACTGGGCATCAAGCTGCGCGGCCACATGCTAGTGATCGATCCCTGCATACCGCGCGCTTGGAAGAACTTCGAGATTACTTACAAGCATGGATCTTCACGTTACCGCATCGCCGTGGAGAATCCGCACGGCGTCAGCCGCGGCATCGTGCACGCCTCCCTCGACGGCCAGGAGATATCGCGTACCTCGTGCGAGATCAAGCTGGTCGATGACGGGCGCTACCACTACGGCTTCGTGACCTTGGGCTAAAGGCTGGGAGCCGGCGCGGACTGACCCATCACTTACTCCTTGGTGCGCAGCGAACTGAACAACCGCGCGACGGCCACGCGCGCCAAGGCGCCGGTGGGTAGCATACGTAGCAGGCGCAGGGCCAGCGCCGGACGCGCAATGAGAAGCCCCCCCGCGATTGCCCCCAAGGCGCTCAACGCGCGGCTATTCATCAACATTTGCATCGTGCGGCTGCGCGGAAACTCGCCGGCATGGGAATCGAGCGGCGCAGCGCCGCCATGGCCTTCCGCGCGTGGCGGATCGAGCAGCAGCCGCAGTTCCTCGCGTGAAAGAGCCAATTTCGCCAGAATCTCGCTGCGAGCGACTTCGTCCCGATCTGTCATGGGATCGATCACTCCTCATCCGACGCTAAAATGCGTTCGAGAATCACGCGGTCTTCGTGCCACTCCCGGCGTACCGATGTGAGAAACGGCGCTTGCGCACGAGCGGCATTGGAGCGATAAAGCGCCGCCAGGAAGGCGGCCACCAGGAAGCCGCCACCCATCCACGCGATGGCGGCCAATCGGTAACGCGTATCCCAGGTGCAGGCCACCACCGCCAGACACCCCATGAGAATGGCGAAAAGCAAGCATACGGCCAGGACGGCGCAAGCGACGAGCTGGGTTTTCAATTCGCGCTGCGCTCGAGCGAAATCCAGCGCCGCTAATTCCGCATAGGCCGCCAGATGGCGCAGCAACACCGGTGCTGCCTTCGGCAGAGACCACAGCAATCGCACCGTCGCCGCCTTAGGAGCGGCGGGCCGCTAAAATACCCACGACCGCGCCCACCAATGCGGCAATACCCACGGCCTGCCAGGGACTGTCTCGAACATAATCATCCGCCGTGTTGGCGGCGGTCTGCGCCTGGCGACGCAGAGTGTCCGCGCCGCCCGCCAGACTCTGCTTGGTCGCTTCAACCGCGCGCTGCACTTTGCCGCGCACCCGCACCACGTCCGCATCCTTCAAATCTCCGATCCGCGCCATGAGGTCCTCGACGTCCGCGATCAAACTTTTGATCTCGCCGGAAGCGGCGCTCTTGATGTCGCTGACCCCATCCGTAAGGTCGCTCTTGAGGTGCCGCCCGCTGTTGCGCACCTGCTCCGCCGTTCCGTCAAATGTCGTTTCCATTTACAGTCTCCTCTGGCGTATTAAGCGATTACGGTATCACGTCCCGCGCCGGGCGAGCACGAGGCCGGTCGCGGCCCTTCGTGTAGGACTAGGCCCACATGCTAGACTTTGCGCGCATGGCGTGGACATTCTGACATGAAAATTTTTGGGGAGGAATTGGGCAGGATAGGCCGATGGTACATCGCCATACCGCCTCTGCTCCTGATCGGCTTCTTGGTCGGCCTTTTTTTCCTCGCGACCGCCGGACAGTCCCGGCTCAATGAGGCCAATAAGCGCGTCCACGAATCGCAGCTGCGCCAGCAAGCTCTTAGTGAGTACATGGGGCTGATTTCCGACGCGGAATCCGGCCAACGCGGCTACCTGCTGACCGGGGAGATCTCCTACCTTGCGCCCTATACCGCGGCGGTCACGAAAATCGAGCCGGCGCTCGATCGCGTGCACGCGGCTTACGGCGGGGACGACCGCAACCGCGACTTCCAGGAGCTGCGGATCCTGACCGGCAGGAAGCTGGGAGAATTGGAGGACGCTCTCGCGCTGTTCGAACGCAGAGGTGCGCAGCCAGCCGTGAGCATCGTACGCACCGATGTGGGCAAGCACACCATGGATGAAATTCTGCGGATCGCCGGCACCATGCGCCTGCGCGAAACAGCGGAACTCGCGGCGGCCACAGCGCAGTGGCGCGACGATTATCG
>DATCDX010000032.1:0-8447 GCA_036510475.1 Steroidobacteraceae bacterium | reverse complement strand
GCCAAAGTGTGGACAGCGCCGACGCCGAAGACCAGCGCGAATCGCTCAAGAAATACTGCCTGGACCTGACGGAGCGCGCGCGCCTGGGCAAGCTCGACCCGGTGATTGGCCGCGATGATGAAATCCGCCGCGCCATCCAGGTGCTGCAGCGCCGTACCAAGAACAACCCCGTTTTGATTGGCGAGCCCGGTGTCGGCAAGACCGCGATCGTCGAGGGTCTGGCCCAGCGCATTGTGGCGGGCGAGGTGCCGGACTCCCTCAAGGGCAAGCGCGTGCTCGCCCTGGACATGGCGGCGCTGCTGGCCGGCGCCAAGTTCCGCGGCGAGTTCGAGGAGCGCCTGAAGAACGTGCTGAAGGACCTGGCCAAGGACGAAGGCCAGACCATCGTCTTCATCGACGAGCTGCACACCATGGTCGGCGCCGGCAAGGCCGAGGGCGCGATGGACGCGGGGAACATGCTCAAACCCGCGCTGGCCCGGGGCGAGCTGCACTGCGTGGGTGCGACCACACTCGACGAATACCGCAAGTACATCGAGAAGGACGCGGCACTGGAGCGCCGCTTCCAGAAAGTGCTGGTGGATGAGCCCACGGTCGAGGACACCATCGCTATTTTACGCGGCCTGAAGGAACGCTATGAAGTGCATCATGGCGTCGAAATCACGGACCCCGCCATCGTGGCGGCAGCCACGCTGTCGCATCGCTACATCTCGGACCGGCAGTTGCCGGACAAGGCCATCGACTTGATCGATGAGGCCGGCTCGCTGATTCGCATGGAGATCGATTCGAAGCCGGAGGCGCTCGACAAGCTGGATCGGCGCATCATTCAGCTGAAAATCGAGCGCGAGGCGTTGAAGAAGGAGACCGACGAGGCGTCGCGCAAGCGGCTGCACACATTGGAGGACGCGCTCAAGGCGCTGCAGAAGGAATACTCCGATCTGGAGGAAGTGTGGAAGGCCGAGAAAGCCTCGGTGCAGGGCGCCGCGCACATCAAGGAAGAACTGGAGCGCAGCAAGCAGGACCTCGAGACCGCCCGTCGCGCGCAGGACCTCTCGCGCATGTCCGAATTGCAGTATGGGCGGATTCCCGCGTTGGAGCAGCGGCTCGCCAAGGCGGTGGAGGTCGAGCGCAAGCCGAATCAGCTGATGCGCAATTCGGTTACCGAGGTGGAAATCGCCGAGGTCGTGTCGAAGTGGACCGGCATACCGGTGGCGCGCATGCTCGAAGGCGAACGGGACAAGCTGCTGCGTATGGAAGACGTGCTCGGCAAACGCGTGGTGGGGCAGCAGGAAGCCGTCAAGGCGGTGGCGGATGCCATTCGCCGCTCGCGCGCGGGCCTGTCCGATCCGAACCGGCCTAGCGGCTCGTTCATGTTCCTGGGCCCCACCGGCGTCGGTAAGACCGAGCTCTGCAAGGCCTTGGCCGAATTCATGTTCGACACCGAGGATGCACTGGTGCGCATC
Organism: Steroidobacteraceae bacterium; assembly: GCA_036510475.1. Classification (GTDB taxonomy): domain Bacteria; phylum Pseudomonadota; class Gammaproteobacteria; order Steroidobacterales; family Steroidobacteraceae; genus Bog-1198. The sequence goes on along the minus strand of DATCDX010000032.1, from coordinate 6,987 downwards.
GACATGTCGGAATTCATGGAGAAGCACTCGGTGGCGCGCATGATCGGCGCGCCACCGGGCTACGTGGGCTACGAGGAGGGCGGGTATTTAACCGAAGCGGTGCGCCGCCGGCCGTACTGCGTGATCCTACTGGATGAGATCGAGAAGGCGCATCCCGATGTGTTCAACGTGCTGCTACAGGTTCTGGACGACGGCCGCCTGACCGACGGTCAGGGCCGCACCGTGGATTTTCGCAATGCCGTGGTGATCATGACCTCGAACTTGGGCTCCCAGGTCATCCAGGAATTATCGGGGGAGGCCAATTACGCCAAGATGAAGTCGGCGGTCATGGAGGTGGTTACCCAGCATTTCCGGCCGGAATTCATCAATCGGGTGGACGACATCGTGGTGTTCCATTCGCTCGGCCGCGAGCAGATCCGGGCCATCGTGGATATACAACTCGACAGGCTGCGACAGCGCCTCGCGGAGCGCGATATCACGCTGCGTTTGGACGACGATGCGCGCGACAAAATCGGCGAAGCGGGATTCGACACGGTGTATGGCGCACGGCCGTTGAAGCGCGCCATCCAGTCGCAGATCGAGAATCCCTTGGCGCAGCGGATTCTGCGCGGCGATTTCATCGCCGGAGACCGCGTGGTCGCGAAGCTCAAGAAGGACGTGCTGGTGTTCGATAAGGAACGGCTGCACTGAGGCTTCGGTGCGGGGCCGCCGTTCGGTATACTTCGGCGCGTTGGCCGAAGAAGACAGGCCAAAAAAGATGGGCCCAACCAAAGTAGGCCAAAGAACAGGAAATACATGCCTTTTTACGAGTATCAATGCAAGAACTGTGGCCACGCACTGGAGGCCATGCAGAAGGTCAACGATTCGCCGCTGCGTAAATGCCCGCATTGCGGCAAGTCGCAGCTGCAGCGCCTGATGTCGGCGCCGGTGTTCCGGCTCAAGGGCTCCGGATGGTACGAAACCGACTTCAAGGGCGATCAGGACAACAAACGCAATCTCGCCGACCAGCGCGAGCCGGATGCGCCTAAGGACTCGTCCGCGGACAGCGCTAAAGATGCGTCCAAAGACACCGCGAAGGATGCGGACGGCAAGGGCAAGGACGGCGCCGGTAAGGAAGGTAACGGTAAGGAAGGCGCCGCTAAAGAGGGCAACGGCAAGGAAGGCAGTAAGGATGCCAAGGGCGCGGATGGCGCCGGTGCCGGCGCCAAAGACACGGGCAAGGGCAACGCCGCCAAGGACAAGGCGGAGAAACCCGCGGGAACTACGCCGGCGAGTTCCCGGGCGAAGCCGGATGCACGCAAGAGCGCAGCGCAGGGGCGTACCGTCACGGCCCGCAGAGCGCCCGTGAAGCGACCGGCCAAGAAGCCCGCGGCCAAGGCCAAGCGTCGACGCTGATGCGCACTCATTATTGCGGATTGGTCAACGAACGTTTGAGCGGACAGGTCGTTACCGTCGCCGGTTGGGCGCAGCGGCGGCGCGACCATGGCGGTGTGATTTTCGTCGATTTGCGTGATCGCGAGGGATTGCTGCAGATCGTGTTCGACCCCGACCAGGCGGCCATGTTCGCGATGGCCGAGCGGGTGCGCAACGAGTTCGTGCTCCAAGTCAAAGGACTGGTGCGGCCGCGGCCCACCGGTACCGTGAACGCCAACTTGAAGTCCGGGCAAGTGGAATTACTGTGCCAGGAGCTCGTGATCCTCAACCGCTCCGAGCCGCTGCCGTTCCAGCTCGATGAGCATGTCAGCGAAGAAGTGCGCCTGCGCTACCGTTACATCGACCTGCGCCGCGAGGAAATGCGCGAACGGCTGTTGCTGCGCCACCGGATCACGCGCGCGATGCGTCACTACCTCGACGATGCCGGTTTCATCGACATCGAAACACCGATGCTGTCGAAGGCGACACCCGAGGGAGCGCGCGACTACCTGGTGCCGAGCCGCACGCATGCCGGCAAGTTTTTCGCTTTGCCGCAATCGCCGCAGATCTACAAGCAATTACTCATGATCGCGGGCTTCGACCGCTACTATCAAATCGTGCGCTGCTTTCGCGATGAGGATTTGCGTGCCGACCGGCAGCCGGAATTCACGCAGCTCGATATTGAGACTTCGTTTCTCGATCAGGCGGACATCCAGGTGCTGATGGAAGGCCTGCTGCGGCATTTGTTCAAGCAGGTGCTGAACGTCGAGCTGCCTAACCCGATGCCGCGTATGAGCTATGCGGAGGCGATGCGCCGCTTCGGATCGGATAAGCCCGATTTGCGGGTGCCGCTGGAATTGGTCGATGTGGCGGATCTCGTCAAGGGTTGCGACTTCAAGGTGTTCGCGGGGCCGGCGGCCGATCCGCGCGGCCGGGTGACGGCGTTGTGCGTGCCGCAGGGCGGCCGGCTGTCGCGCAAGGAGATCGACGACTACACGGCCTACGTCGCGCGCTACGGCGCAAAGGGGCTCGCCTACGTCAAAGTCAACGACCTGGCCAAAGGACGTGAGGGCCTGCAGTCGCCCATCCTGAAATTTTTGAGCGACGCGGCGGTCAACGGAATTCTGCAACGCACCGGCGCCGCCGACGGCGATTTGATTTTCTTCGGCGCGGACAGCGGCAAAGTGGTGAGCGATGCCTTGGGCGCGCTGCGCCTCAAGGTGGGCCAGGACTTGAAGCTGGTGGCGGAAGGGTGGCGTCCCCTATGGGTCGTGGATTTCCCCATGTTCGAATGGGACCCGGATGCCAAGCGCTGGCAGGCGATGCATCATCCGTTCACCAGCCCGGCGAACTTGGACTACGCGGCGCTGGCGGCCAGCCCCGGCGAGGCGACGGCCAAGGCCTATGACATGGTCCTGAACGGCTCTGAAATCGGCGGCGGCTCGGTGCGCATTCACACCCAGGAATTGCAGTCGGTGGTGTTCGATTTGTTGGGGATTTCACCCGAGGAAGCGCGCCTCAAATTCGGATTCCTGTTGGACGCGCTCAAGTTCGGCGCGCCGCCGCATGGCGGCATCGCCTTTGGCCTCGACCGGCTGGCGATGCTGATGGCCGGCGCGGACAGCATTCGCGACGTGATCGCGTTCCCGAAGACGCAGACGGCTGCGGATTTGCTGATGGATGCGCCGACCGAAGTCAGCGAGGCGCAGCTCAAGGAGTTGCATATTCGCGTCCGCGTTCCACCCAAGATCGAATAAGCGTCCACGGCGAGCAGACCGTTGCACTCCTATCGTCGCCCGGAATCGGTCTTGATCGTGATTCATACCGAAGCGGAATTTCTGCTATTGGAGCGCTGCCGGCCGCCTAAGTTTTGGCAGTCCGTGACGGGCAGTCTGGAATGGGGCGAGTCGGCGGATGGCGCCGCGCGGCGCGAAGTGGTCGAGGAAACCGGCATCACGCAGGGCGTGCTCGTGAATCTACAATGGACACAGGTGTACGAGATCCTGGCGGCGTTCGGCAAAGTGTACGCGCCCGGCATCACGCGAAATCTCGAACACGCTTTCTCGTTGCGTCTGCCGCAGCGCGTGCCTGTGACTTTGAGCGCCAGGGAGCATGTGCGTTTTCGCTGGATGTCAGGTGCCGACGCCATGGCGACGGCATCGTCGAGCACCAACCTCGCCGTCATTGAATCGCTGCGTTTTTAGAGTGACCACCGCGTGAGCGAGATGATCGTCTACGTGCACGGACTGTGGCTGAAGGGGCGCGAGGCGGCTTGGCTATGCCGCCGCTTGTCGCGGGATCTCGGTGCGCAAACCCGGACGTTTTCCTACCCGTCGGTGACCGCCGGGGTGGCCGCGAATGCGGCGGCCCTGGGCGGGTACCTCGCCGAAACACCGGCGGACAGACTGCACTTGGTGGGCCACAGTCTGGGCGGTTTGGTGATCTTAAAGTTATTCGAGAACGCGCCGGCACTGCCGCCCGGCCGCATCGTGCTGCTGGGGTCACCGGTGCGCGGCAGCAGCGCGGCACGGCGTGTGGCGAGGCTGCCCTTCGGCAAGAAGGCCATGGGACGCGGGGTGGACGAGGAACTGCTCATCGCACGCGAACGCCGCTGGAGCGGTGCGCGTGATTTGGGCGTTATCGCGGGCGATCTGGCATTTGGCCTAGGGCGGCTGGTCGGGCCCTTCGGCGCGCCCAACGACGGCACCATACGGGTTGAGGAGACGGACTTGCCGGGAGCCGCCGAGCAACTGACGCTGCGCACGAGTCACAGCGGCATGTTGTTCTCGGCCGCGGTGGCGCGGCAGACCGGCGCCTTCCTGCGCAGCGGACGATTCATTCGCTAGAGGGCTTTTCGCCGCGGTCCAGCTGTTGCAGCCGGAACAATAGTTCCAGTGCCTCGCGGGGAGTCATGCAGTCAGGGTCCGCCGCGCGCAAGGCGGCGATGGCCGCGGACGGGTCAGGCGGTGTGGATGCTGGCGGGTGCGCGGGCGCGAACAGCGGGAGTTCACCTTGCGGCGAGGTGGACCTGCGCAGAGCGTCGCGCTCACGTTCCAGTTCGGTCAGGTAGCGGCGCGCCGTGGCCGTCACGGATTTTGGAATTCCCGCGAGCGCGGCGACCTGCAATCCATAACTCTGATTGGCCGGCCCCTCCTTGACGCTGTGCAGGAATACGAGGGTATCGCCGTGCTCGATCGCTTCCACATGCACGTTCACGACGCCCGGCGTCTCGCTACTTAGGCTGGTGAGCTCGAAGTAGTGGGTGGCGAACAAGGTGAAGGCGCGGATCTTGTCGGCGATGAAGGCGGCGCAGGCCCAGGCTAAGGACAGGCCGTCGAAAGTGCTGGTGCCGCGACCGACCTCATCCATGAGGACCAGGCTTTGGTCGGTGGCGTTATTGAGGATATTCGCCGTCTCCGTCATTTCGAGCATGAACGTCGAGCGCCCGCCGGCAAGATCGTCCGAGGCGCCGATGCGCGTGAAAATACGATCCATCGGTCCCAAAACCGCGCGCTTGGCCGGCACGAAGCAACCGATGTGCGCCAGGATGGCGATGAGCGCGGTCTGGCGCATGTAGGTGCTCTTGCCGCCCATATTCGGGCCGGTGATGATGAGCATGCGGCGCGAGTCATCGAAGCGCAGGCCGTTGGGAATGAAGGGCTCGCGGCCGGCGCGCTCGACCACGGGATGGCGTCCGCCGTCGATCAACAACTGCGGCTCCTCGCACAGTTCCGGCTGCACGCCGTCGAGCGTCACAGCGCGCTCCGCGAAACAGTTCAGTACGTCGATTTGCGCGATGGCGGCGGTGGTCGCCTGCAGCGCCGGCAGGCCGGCGATGAGCTGGTCGAGCAAGGCCTCGTACAGCGCCTTCTCGCGCGCCAGCGCGCGATCGCGTGCGCCGAGCACCTTGTCCTCGAAGGACTTCAATTCGGGCGTGATGAAGCGCTCAGCGGATTTTACGGTTTGACGGCGTAGGTATTCCGCGGGAACGCTGTCGGCCTGACTGCGGCTGACTTCGATGAAAAAGCCCTGCACGCGATTGAAGCCTAATTTCAAGCTCGACAAGCCGCTGCGCTCACGCTCGCGGCGTTCCAGATCCAACAGGAACTGTTCGGTGTCGCTGCCCAAGAGCCGCAGCTCATCGAGCTCGGCGTCGTAGCCTAAGGCAATCACACCGCCGTCGCGCAAATAGTGCGGCGGCGATTCGATCACGGCGCGGGCCAGCAGTGCGTGTTCTAGCTCGTGACGCCCTAGTTCGGCGATCAGCCGCTGCAGCAGGGGCGATTGCGCGCTGCCCAGGGTTTGGTGCAGTGAGGGCAGCGCCGCAAGCGCGGCGCGCAGCTGCGTGAGATCTCGCGGCCTCGCCGAGCGCAGGGCGATCCTGGCCAGGATTCGTTCCAAGTCGCCGATCGCTTGCAGGGGCACAGCGACCGCCACGTAAAGCGCTGCGTCGATCAGCGTCGCGACCGCGTGATAGCGGGCGCGCAACAGGCTGTGGTCGCGCAGCGGCCGGTGCAGCCAGCGGCGCAGCATGCGGGCACCCATGGCAGTCGACGTGCGATCGAAGACGCCCGCCAACGTCAGCTCCGGCTTCCCCGCGAGACTTTCGTCGAGTTCGAGATTGCGGCGGGTTGCCGGATCCATGATCAGCGCGGCGTCGCGCTCTTCGGTGGTGATCGACAACAGATGCGGCAATGCCGATTTCTGCGTCTCACGCACGTAGGCCAGCAGTGCACCCGCGGCCGCGATGGCCAGTGGCTTGTCGGCACAGCCGAAGCCGGCGAGATCCCGGGTGCGGAATTGTTCGGTGAGCGCGCGGGTCGCAGAGTCGATATCGAAGTGCCAGGGCGCCCGCAGCCGCCACGGCCGATCGGTAGGATACGAAGAATGCGCGGCAGAAGCGGAAGGCATGGAAGAAGCGGAAGCAGCGGAAGGCATGGAAGGCGCGGAAGGCGAAGAGGGCGCGGCGGGCGCGGCGGGCGCGAGCGGGAGCTGCGCGCCATCGGGCGCCAGTAACTCAGCGGGATGCAGCCGCTCGAGTTCCGCCTCCAGCGCGGCGCGATCGTCGAGTTCCATGACGCTGAAACGCCCGCCCGATAGATCGAGCCAGGCGAGGCCAAAGCGGCCACCGGCTCCGCAAACGCTGGCCAGCACGTTATCGCGCCGCTCGTCCAGCAACGCCTCGTCGGTGATCGTGCCCGGCGTCACGATGCGCACCACCTCGCGCTCCATCGGGCCCTTGGTCTTACCTGGTTCGCCGCGCTGCTCGCAGATCGCGACCGATTCGCCCTTGCGCACCAGTTTCGCCAGGTAGGTATCGAGCGTCACCGCCGGCACGCCGGCCATCGGTATGGGCGCGCCGGCCGAAGCACCACGCTGGGTCAGCGCGATATCCAAAAGCCCCGCCGCGCGGCTCGCGTCGTCGTAAAACATTTCGTAGAAATCGCCCATGCGATAGAACAACAGCACGTCGGGATGCTGTGCCTTGATGCGCAGGTACTGCTGCATCATGGGGGTATGTTCTTGTGATGGGGGGTTAGTGGTCACGCGGACGGTATTGTCCACGTCTGGAAT
>DATCDX010000031.1:0-7628 GCA_036510475.1 Steroidobacteraceae bacterium | reverse complement strand
GTTTGACCTCGTCGACGATGAAGCGGCAGGCATCGAAGGCCTCGCCGCGATGCGTGGCGCTGACGCCGGCCCAGATCGCCATGTCACCGAGTCCCAGATCTCCCACGCGATGAATGCACAGAGCGTGCTTGATCGGGAAGCGCCGCCGGGCTTCGGCGATGATGCGATCACCTTCTTTCACCGCGAGGTCCTGGAACGCTTCGTATTCCAAACGAATCACCTCTTGGCCCTCGTTGTGATCGCGCACCCAACCCTCGAAGCCGACATAGCCGCCCGCGCCGAGGTCGACTACCTCGCGCCGTGCGGCTGCCGTATCGATGGCCGTCTCGGTGAAGCGGAAACGCATCAGCCGCCCGCCACCGGTGGAATGAAGACCACGGCGTCGCCGCCGGCGAGCGGGCGTGACCAATCGGAGAACTCGCTGTTGACCGCGACTTTCACCTGCTCGCGCGACAGGCTGAAGCCATAGCGCGTGGCCAACTCGCCGTACAAATCAGCCGGCGTGGCGGCGGCGGTTTCGAGTGTCTCTTCGGAACGGCCGGCTTGCTCGCGCATTAACGCATAGTAGTGAATTTTCAATTGCATCTTGGTTCCGTGAGACGCTGCGCCGAGCAGCGTCAACGCCTGCGCGTACTCCTCGGGTGTATTGACGTTGTCGAGCGCCCGCCGATCGAGCGGCTGCAATAGCCGCGCCGGATGACGCATCAGAAATTTTCGGGGACAGTGACCGCCAGCCGCCCGGTAAGCATCGAGCGCGGGCGCAGCCGCCGGTTCCCAAATGGCACATAGCGGTTCTGGTAAGTCATTATGCGCGCTGCGATACGCCGTGGCCATGGCCGTGCGGTCGCGTTCGCGCAGCAGAAACTCCAGCGTGGCATCGGACAGAAACGGCAGATCGCATGCCAGCACCAGCCAGGCAGCCTGCGGGAAGGCCGCGAGTGCCGAACGGATGCCGACGATGGGTCCTTCACCCGCGACCGAGTCCACGATCAAGGGCCGCTGCGCGCGCGCCGGATCGGCGGTTTGCTCGGAGCGCACGGAGACGAATACCTGGGAGACGTGGCGGGCGGCCAACTCGAACGCCCGATCCAGCTGGCTCTGACCGCGGTAGCGCAGAGCTGCCTTATCGCGCTGCATGCGCGAGCTTGAGCCACCGGCGAGAATCAGGCCATGCAGCGGAGCGGGCGCGGTGGCGGCGTGCGCGGCGGCGGTGGCGCTGGTCATGGCGCCTCCTCGTAGAGGTAGCTGCTCTTACCCCCGTCTTTGGCCAGCAGCCGCATATCGCCGATCACGATGTCATGCGACAACGCCTTGCACATATCATAGATGGTCAATGCGGCGATGCCGGCGCCGGTGAGCGCCTCCATTTCAACACCGGTCTTGTGATGCACGCTCACAGTACAGCGAATCACTGCGGTGTCGCCGTTAAGGTCGATAACGATGCGGCAGTTTTCGAGTCCCAGCGGGTGACAAAAGGGTATCAGCTCGTGGGTGCGCTTGGCGCCCATGACGCCGGCCACGATCGCGGTATCGAATACCGGCCCCTTCGCCGAACGCAAGCCGCTGTCGCGCAGCGCCGCCGCGACAGCCGGCGGGAACCGCACGCACGCTTGCGCGGTGGCCGTCCGTTTGGTCGGTGTTTTATCGCCGACGTCGACCATGGCCGGCCGGCGCTCTGCATCCAAGTGTGTGAACGTCATGGAACTCAACCGCCGATGTAGTACATCTCGATTTTCTTCGGCGCCGATTCGCTGCGGCGCAAATCCTCGCGCAGTTCGCTATAGCGATCGGTACGGCCGAGCCAGGCGTCCCGGATCAACTTCAGCAACTCGGCATCGCCGGCGCCGGCGCGCATCGGCGCGCGCAGATCGAGACCCTGGGTCGCGAACAGACAGGTGTAGAACTTACCCTCCGACGACAGGCGCGCGCGGCTGCAGGCGCCGCAAAAAGGCTGCGACACCGACGAAATGAAGCCGATTTCGCCGCTGCCATCGTCGAAGCGCCAACGCTTCGCCACTTCGCCGCGGTAGTTTTCGCCGATAGACCGCATCGGCCAGCGCTCGTTGATGCGCGCCGCCAATTCCCGCGACGGCACCACCATCTCCGGACGCCACTGATTGCGATTACCCACGTCCATGAACTCGATGAAACGGACGATCACGGGTGAGCCGCGAAAGTGTTCGAGGAGATCGAGCGCGGTGTGATCATTCACTCCACGTTCGATGACCGTGTTGACCTTGATGGGCGTCAATCCCGCGGCGATGGCGGCGTCGATGCTGCTCAAGACTTGATCGAGCGCGCCGAATCCGCCGCTCATGCGCGTAAAAATATCCTTGTCCAGCGTGTCCAGGCTGACGGTGACACGCCGCAGTCCGTTGGCATGAAGATCCACGGCGTGCTGGCCCAGCAGGACGCCGTTTGTGGTCAGAGCAATGTCGTCGATGCCCGGCACGCCGGTGAGGTCGCCGACCAGGTCGGCCAGATTGGCGCGCAGCAGCGGTTCACCGCCGGTGAGGCGCAACTTGTGCACGCCCAGGCTCGCGAACAGCCGCGCGAGCCGCACGATTTCCTCGAACGACAACCGTTCCTGAGACTTGAGAAATCGATAGTTGTCGTGAAATTGCTCTTTGGGCATGCAGTAGGGGCAGCGGAAATTGCAGCGGTCCATGACCGAAATGCGCAAATCGTGCAGCGGCCGGCCGAGCCGATCGAGCGGATTTTGCGGGCCCCGAATGTCCTGAACGGTGGATGTCATGATCAGTCAGGTTACCAGCGGTACACGCCGGCGACGAAGCCTTTCGGGTAGGTGTTGGGGCCCGGCGGCAGTTCTACGAAGCCGTCCGTGCCGGTCAGGCTCAGAAAGTCTCCCGAGCCATTGGGCCGCCGCGGAATAGCCCAGGGGCGGCCCCAGTCGTCGTGCTCGATGGCCACGGGCAAGAAATACGCGAGCGCATGTTGAAAGGTCACGGGAGCCGCCAGAGCCAGACGTTCGGGCAGGGCGCGTTTGGTGCCCATGGCGCAGGCGATAGCGGGTATGACGTAACGAATCAAACAAACCAGAGTGGAGACCGGATTACCCGGCAAGCCAAACACCGCCTGACCCTTGGGGCCGACGCCGAACCACATCGGTCTGCCGGGCCGCTGGGCAATTTTGTGAAACACTTGTTCCACCCCCAGTTGCGACAGCACCTTGGGCACCAGATCGAACCTGCCCATCGAGACTCCGCCGCTCAACACCATCACCTCGTGCGTGGTCAGGTGCATCGACAATCGCTCGTGCATGACCTGTTCATCGTCAGGCACATGATCGTCCGCGACGCGCCCGAAGCCGCGCCGGCGCAAGGCGGCGGCGACCGCGTAGGCGTTGGAACGACGCACCTGATAATCCTCGATCGGGTCGCCCGGCTCGATCAACTCGTCGCCGGTGGAAACGATAATCACCGCCGGCTGACTGCTGACCCGCACCCGCGCCATGCCGGCCGACGCGACCACCGCTATTTCCGGGGCACGCAGCAACGTACCCGCTTCCAGCAACAGCGTGCCCTGGGCGCTGTCGCAGCCGCGCCGATCCACGTTGTGGAAAGACGAACTCACCACGACCGTGTTCAGCGATGCGAAGCCGTCGGTAACGTCGAATTGTTCCACGGGAATGACGCAGTCGCTGCCCAGCGGCAAAATCGCACCGGTCATGACTTCGATCGCGTCCTCGCCACCTTGAAGCTTGAGTTGCGCGGTGCCGGCGGCCTGAGTGCCCCGGATGCGAAAGCGCGTGACACCGCGCCGCAAGGCCTCGCTGTCCACCGCTATCCCATCCATGGCGACGCGGTCAAAGGGCGGCTGATCGCGCTCAGCGTAAATATTTTCCCGCAGCGTCCCGCCGACACACTGCATCAACGGCAGCGATTCGATCGGCAGACACGTTAGCCGAGAGTTGATGGCCTCTTCGGCCAGACGCGGCGTAATGAGCGTTCCAGCCTGCATAATTGAAGGTTGCGGCGGACTTTTCGTTCCGCCGCACTCACTTGCTATTTCGCTTGCGCTTTGGCCTTGTAAATCTTCAACTGTTCATTGAAGCGGCCGACGGCCGCCTGCAGTTCATCAACGGCGGCGTTGTTTTTCTGCACCAAAATCTTTTGCTGATCGTCCGCTTTCTTCTTCTCTTCCGCCGACAGCTTCGTCGCATCCTTGGGTGTCGCGGCATCCATCTCCAGCTTGAGACAGTCCAGATAGGAGTTCATGTCACTGTTGTAGTGATCGAACTCATGCTTCGCCGCAATCATTTGGTCCTTGGTCGCCGTACTACCATCGGGCGGCGCGGCGGGGGCCTGCGGATAGGCGCAAGTCGCCTGCGCTTGCACGGCTGAGCCAAGTGCGAAAATCAGCGTAAGTGGTATCCAAGCCTTCATCGGGTATCCTCTTTATCGGTACGAATGAGTAATCGGGTCCAGTGCGATCTTACGACCAAGCCCGTAGCGCCGCCAGCACTCAAAAGTATGCGGCACGCTTAAGATTCTACGCCTCAACGGGCGTAAAATGGTCGCCTTTGATGGCTGTCCGGATCGCCGCTGATGGCCGCCGGATCGCTGCTTTTGGCTGCATGATCATGGTGTAATATCTGACGACAAGCGGCGCGGCCGGCGCTGGAGACGGAAATCGACAGTGCGTATTCTGGTTGTGGAAGATGACGGGAAAATCGCTTCATTCGTCGTCAACGGTCTGAAGCAGAGCGGCTTTTCCGTGGACCACGCGCCCGATGGAGAGGAGGCTTACGACCTGTGCCGGGCGGTGACCTACGACGCGATTGTCCTCGACATCATGCTGCCGAAGCTCGACGGACTGTCGGTTCTGCGCCGAATCCGACAGGACAAGAAATTGACACCGGTGCTGTTGTTAAGCGCCATGGCCAGTGTGGACAACCGCGTCGCCGGACTGCAGGCCGGCGCCGATGACTATTTGACGAAGCCGTTCGCTTTCTCCGAGTTATTGGCGAGACTGCAGGCGCTGATCCGGCGGGCCACGCAGATCGCCGAGCCGACCAGCGTCTCGGCCGGCGACTTGTCGATGAACCTGCTGACCCGGGAAGTCACGCGGGCCGGCCAGAAAATCGAGTTGCAGAGCCGCGAATTCGCCTTGCTCGAATTATTGATGCGCCATCCCGGGCGCCCGATTACCAAGGCGATGATCCTGGAACACATCTGGGACTACAGTTTCGATCCGCAGACCAATGTCGTGGATGTGCTGGCCCATCGATTGCGGGCGAAGTTGGACAAAGAGTATGCGGTGAAGCTCATTCATACGATACGCGGAGTGGGCTATGTTCTTAAAACTCCGTGACCGCGCGATGCATAGTTTCACCTTTCGCCTGAGCCTGTGGTATGCGGCGATTTTTACGCTCAGCGCCGCGGTTCTGTTCGGGGTTCTGTACCTGTTGCTGGCTTCGGCGCTGGAGCGCAAGGACCATGAGCTCATCGAGACCCGGCTCAAGGCTTGCGCCGCCATATACGACAACGGCGGTCTGGGGGCGCTGCAGGAATTCGTTCGACGCAGCCGCGCCACGGAGAAATCCCGGTCTTTCTTCGTGCGCGTGACCGGGCAATCGGGCGCGGCATTGCTGCTCAACGTGCCCGAAGACTGGGTCAAGTTCGATTCCTCGGCGTTGCAGCCGGGCGGAGATCCATCGCATCTGGTTTGGCTGCAAATCCCCAAGGACGAGGAAAGCGATGTGACCGTGGCCTCGATGAGACTGCCGGATGACGCCATTCTCGAGGTCGGCCGCCGGACCAGCAATCGCGAGACCGTGTTGCGCCCGTTTCGCGTCAATTTCCTCGCCGTGATGACCCCCACCTTGTTGTTGGGCGTGCTCGGCGGCGCATTTTTCGCGCATCGCGCCACCAAGCCGGTGCGCGAAGTGGTCGCCACCGCCCGCGCCATCATCGATAGGGGAAATTTTTCGGCGCGCGTTCCCATGACCACCGATCAAACCGATTTGGAGGAACTGGCGCGGCAGTTCAACCGTGTACTCGACAAAAATCAGGCGCTGATTCAAGGCATGCGCGAAGCGTTGGATAACGTGGCGCATGATTTGCGCACGCCGCTGGCGCGGCTGCAGAGCGTCGCCGAAGTCGCCGTGCAGACCACGCTCGATCCCGCCGCTCGCGAAGCCCTGGCCGATTGCGTCGAAGAATCCGACCGGGTACTCACCATGCTCACGGCTCTCATGGATATCACCGAGGCCGAATCGGGCGTGATGCGGCTGAACCGCGAAGTCAAGTCGATCGCCGCATTGCTGACCAATGTGGTCGACTTATACCAACTGGTGGCGGAGGAAAAACGCATCGCCGTTACCACCGACTTCGCATCGCGCGGTGACGCCGACGTCGATTCGGTGCGGATGCGCCAAGTCTTTGCCAACCTATTGGACAACGCCTTGAAATATACCCCGGAGGGCGGAACGGTACGGCTGTCGTGCGCGGCACACGATGGGCAGGTGATCGCGCAAATCGGCGACAACGGCATTGGCATATCCGAGGACGAACAGCCGCGCATTTGGGGCCGCCTGTATCGCGGCGACAGGAGCCGCTCGCAGCGTGGACTAGGGTTGGGTTTAAGCTTGGTGAAGGCAATCGTCGAGGCGCACCACGGCGAAGTCTCGGTTCAGAGCAAGTCCGGCGCCGGAGCGCTATTTACCGTGGTGCTGCCGGCGGCGTAGGCACGACCAGCGCCAAGTCGGCGCGCGCCACCCATCCCTTGCCGCCCTCGCGGCTGCGAACCAGAACGAAGTCGCCGCTGCCTTCGCCCATGGCGACGATCTGGGCTTGCTTCAAGGAAAACAGCGGGTCGCCCTGAGTAACCGGTGAAACGCGGGCCTGAGTCGTTCGCATGACCACGGCCTGGTGCACCGCAGGCCAAGTCGCCAAAGCATCGCACAGCGACAGTCCGGCCAAGGAGAGGCCCGCGGCCGCGAGCACCCGCAATTTGAACCGATGCGTCGAATGGCGTTTGCTGACCAGCAGGCTCGCAGCCGCAACGGCGAGACCGAACAGCCCGAGCCAGAACATGGTGTTGGGAGCCGCGATTCTGGCGTTACGCTCGAACCAGTTTGCGGATTGCGCCGGCAGTCCCGACGCTTCGCGAACATAGCGTAGGTTGGCGCGAATGTCGGGGTCGCGTGGCGCCAGCAGACGCGCGCGCTCGTAGTTGAGAACCGCCAGGGCCGGCTTGCCCTGGCGGGCGTATGAATTCGCCAAGTTGTAAAGGGCGGCGGCGGAATATTCGCTTGCGGACGTAGGGCTGCCAGGCGACGCAGCGGCAACGGGGGCAACGGTGCTAGCGGTGCTAGCGGTGCTAGCGGCCGCGGCATGGGCACCGACGCACAGGAAGAGCGCCATCAAACCGATAGAGGATGCGCGCCTAAGCCGGGATACGCGCAACGTCATGTCGGCGCACCGCTCATTTGCCGAAGAACCGTCTGCTTCCATCGTTGTAAATCCTTGGCTTCGAGCCTGCCGCCGGAGTAATTGGCCTCATCGGCGAGTTCAAAGACTCGACGCACATCGCTGCGAGTTCCCAGGCGGGCGTCGATGGCCGCCAGAGTGAGATCCTCGGGGGCCAGATTCCAGCGCGAACAC
>DATCDX010000030.1:0-3947 GCA_036510475.1 Steroidobacteraceae bacterium | reverse complement strand
TTACGCACGCTTCGGCAACGCCGAGGCTGCAACAACGCCGCCCGATGAGACGATCGAGATGACTATCGTCAAGAACAATGCGGCGCTCAACGGTTTCAATCAATGGACGCTCAACGGCGACGCCTTTTCGATGCAGACCATGAAACCCATGTATACGTTGCACCTCGGGCGCCGCTATCGACTGAAATTTCGCAATGCCAGCGATGACATCCATCCGCTGCACCTCCATCGGCATAGTTTTGAACTGGCACAGGTGGGCGGTAAGTCGACCCGCGGCGTGATCAAGGATGTAGTGATGCTGTCGGGCTTCCAGGAACTCTCCTTCGATTTCGTAGCCGACAATCCGGGCCTCACGCTATTTCATTGTCATCAACAGCTGCATATGGATTTTGGGTTCATGGCGCTGTTCAGATATGCATGAGTCGCCGCGCGCCCTACACGCTGCGAATCATGCCACCGTCCACCCGGATCACGCCGCCTGTCATGTAAGACGCGCGCGGACTGGCGAGAAATGCGACGACCGACGCGAATTCCTCGGCCTCGCCGTAGCGCCCTGCCGGAATCACGGCGCGCGACTGCTTCTCCACCTCGTCGATGGCGATGCCTTCACGTTTTGCGCGCCCTTGATCGAGCTCCGCGACCCGATCCGTGGCGATGCGCCCGGGGGCGATGCAATTGACCGTGATGCCGGCGGCCGCGACTTCGCCCGCGAGAGTCTTGGCCCAACCGACGACTGCGGCACGCAGCGCGTTCGACACGCCGAGATTGGGAATGGGTGGAATCACGCCGGACGACACCACGGCGAGGATGCGGCCGAAGCCGCGCTGGCGCATGCCGGGTAACGCCAGGCGCGTCAGGCGCACGGCACTCATGAACATGGCCTCGAACTGCTGGCTCCATACCGCATCCGGCGTGTCGGCGGCCGCGCCCGGCGGCGGTCCACCGGTGTTGATAACCAAAATGTCGACCTGGCTGAGTGCGCTGCCGAGTGCGTCGATCGCCGACGCATCCGCCAAATCACAGGCGTGCGCGGTAATCGTGCCGCGGCCGGGGTGCCCGCTATCCCCGTCCCCGGCGGTTTGCTCCACCGACGTCAGGGCCGCGAGTTCATTGAGACGTTCGCGGTTGCGCGCCACCGCCACCACATTCGCGCCTTCGGCGGCGAGCGCCACGGCGATTGCCCGGCCAATTCCGCGCGAGGCGCCGGTCACGAGGGCATGCCGATTCTGGAGGGCTAGATCCATGGTTTCACCGTACCGTTCGCTACCGCGGGCGATGCATTTGCCATTCGAGATTCGACCGAACCGCCGGCCACTCACTGGCGATGATGCTGTAGACACAAGTGTCCCGCAACGTGCCGTCGGCCGTGCGCTGATGCTGGCGCAGCACGCCGTCAAGCTTCGCGCCGAGCCGCTCGATGGCGCCTCTGCTGCGTCTATTCATGAAATGAGTGCGAAACTCCACGGCGATACATTCCAACACCTCGAAGGCATGGCCCAATAGCAGCCGCTTGCAGTGCGTATTCAAGGCCGTCCGTTGCACACTGCCGCGATACCAGGTCGAGCCGATTTCAAGCCGGTGATTAACGGCGTCCACATGCATGAACGACGTCATGCCGACCGCGCTGCCCAGCGACTTGTCGATGACCGCAAAGGGGAGCATCGAACCCTCCGCCTTCAAACGCTGGCGCCGCTCGATCTCCTCGGCCATATTCTCCGGGCTTGGAACCGTGGTGTACCACAGCTTCCACAACTCGCCATCCCGGGCCGACTCGTTCAGATCGGCAAGATGAGATTTATCCAGGGGTTCGAGATTGACCCGCGCACTGCAGAGTGTAACCGGTTCGAGCCAAGGCATTTAGGTTTCATCATGCGACTGCCGATGATGTCAGTGTATCGCAACCCGGCCGAGAACGTCCCGGGTCTATCCGATCAGCGACCGCAAGCGCTGCGTACGCGTGCCCGCGGTCGTTTCGGCGGCCCGGCACAACAGCTTGTGCGCGTCACTCGCCGGCAACGCGCGGCTGAACAAGAATCCCTGCGCTTCGTGGCAGTCGTGTTCCTGCAGGAACAGCAGTTGCGGAAAACTCTCGACGCCCTCCGCTGTCACGTTGATCCGCAGCGAGCGCGACATCGCGATGATCGCGGCCGCGATCGCCCGGTCGTCGCTGCAATCGATGAGGCTGGTCATGAACGAGCGGTCGATCTTGAGCCGGTCGACCGCGAAATGGCGCAGGCGGCCGAAGCTCGAATAGCCGGTGCCGAAATCATCGATGGCGAGCATCACTCCCAATTCCTTCAGATGCAGCAGCGCCTGCTCGGCCCACGCCTCGTCCTTCATTACCACCGATTCGGTGATTTCCAATTCGAGCATGGACGGATCGATTCCGGTCTCCTTGATGATGGACGACACCAGACGCGGAAACTCCTTGAGCACGAATTGTTGCCCCGAGACATTGACCGCCATGCGCGCCACCGGCAGACCCTCGTCCAACCAGGCCTTGGCTTGCTGACAAGCCTGGCGGAGCACCCATTCGCCGATGCTCAGGATCAGTCCCGTTTCCTCCGCCACCGGAATGAATTCCAGCGGTGGCACGACGCCCAACTCATCGTTGGTCCAACGCAGCAGCGCCTCCATCCCCGAGATGCCCCCGGTGCGCACGTCGAATTGCGGCTGATAGTGCAAAGTGAACTCATTGCGCTCCAAGGCACCCCTCAATTTCGCTTCCAGGGTAAAGCGATGCAGCGCCGCATCATTCATCGATGCGTCGAAGAAAGCCGACATGCCGGGGCCCTTGCGCTTGGCAAAATACATCGCCAGGTCCGCATTGCGCAGCAATGTTTCCACGTCCACGCCGTCCGAGGGAAACATGGCGATCCCAATGCTCGGCGTCACCACCAAAGTGTGCAGCGCGAGACGCATAGGCTCCTGCAGTTCGGCAATGAGCCGCGCGGCGACCGCCGCGGCGTCATCCGCGGACCGGATGCTGGGCAGGATGACGATGAACTCATCCCCGCCCAAGCGCGCGATGTGATTCGATCGGGCATCGGCCGAATGTGCCGCGGTATCATCGAAGCGCAGCGAATGGCGCAGGCGCGCCGCGACCAGACACAGCAGCTCATCGCCGACGGCATGGCCCAGCGTGTCATTCACCCGCTTGAAATTATCGAGATCCAGATACAGCACCGCCAGCATCCGCTGGTGCTGCTTGGCGGCCGCGAGCGCGCTGCTCAGGCGGTTGTGCGCCTGTTCCCGGTTCGGCAAGCCTGTCAGCGCATCGAAATAGGCCAGCTTTACGATGCGATGTTCGGCGCGCCACTTGCTGGCGAGCGCAATCGTCATCTGCCGGATCTCGTGCGGATGAAATGGCTTCTGCAGGTATGACAGCTTTTCCTCCGGCGGCACGAAACCCCCGATATCGCGCGGATCAACGTCCGAATACGCGGTGCACACCACGATTTCGATCGCCGGATCAAGCTCGCGAATTCGCGACGCGGCCCAGACACCGTCCGGGCCCGGCGGCATTCGCATGTCGAGAAACGCCACCGCGAAAGGATCCTCCGCGCTGAGCGCGTCGCGCACCGCCGTGACCGCGGCTTCCGCTCCGTCGCAAAACGAGGGAGCGAACGTCACATCGCTGGGCAACGGCCTTTTCGGGGCCTGATCGGGCTTAGGATTGTTGAAAAGCCGCTCGCGTAAGTTGCGAAAAACCGCGGTTTCGACCGATGCCATAGTTGGTTTCGCGGGACTTGGTGGAGAATCCTTTGTCGAATACGCGCGTCAGATTATCCGCCGCGATTCCCACCCCGTCGTCCTTGCAATGCAGGTGCAACTGCTCGTTGTCGTCCTCGCGGACGATCTCGGCGGCGACGTGCAGCACCCCCTTGTCCCGGCCCGCGTCGCGCACCGCGTCCGCGGCATTGATGATTAGATTCTGCAGTATCAAG
>DATCDX010000029.1:0-11252 GCA_036510475.1 Steroidobacteraceae bacterium | reverse complement strand
TGGCGGAGGGACTGCGCGCCATCGGTCTGGAAGTTGAAATTCCGCAGACCAACATCGTATACGTCAACATCCCCGCGCAACGGGTTTCGGACCTCAAGGCGCATTTGGAGCGGCACGGCATCCTGGCATCCATCGCCGCGCACACCCGGCTGGTGACGCATCTCGATGTGTCGCGCGCGAATGTCGATGCAACGCTGCAAGCGTTTCGCGACTATCCGCGGTGGACATCCTAGACATCAGTACCTCAGGACAATGGTGTTGAGCGGTTGGTTTGGTATTCGCCCTCCCCGGCGAATTCTCGTACCGCTCGACACCACAGTGCAAAAGACACCCGAACTGCCCCGTCTGCGCGCGTGATGTAGCCTGAGCCGCGCGGCGCTCTTTACACCGCCTTTATACCGGCGGCGCTTAATTCTGCTTTGTTTTTCCACCCGCACGGCTAGCTTGGTCGCGTCACAGAGCGGCGTAAGGCGCGCCGCCATGTCCTTCGGAGATGCGGTGGATATTGTGTTCTTGGCGGTGATCGGGGTGTTCTTGCTGCTGACGCTGGCGTTGCTCGCGGGTTGCGCCGCTATGGAGCGTGGACAATGACCTGGGCCTACGGTTTGAGCGGCGCGATCGCCGCGGGCCTGCTGGTCTACCTGGTGATCGCCTTGATCCGAGCCTAAGGATCTGTGATGACAGCTCACGCCTGGTTCACGCTGGCATTGTACTTGGCCGTGCTCACGGCGCTCGCCTATCCGCTGGCAATCTACATGGCGCGCGTGGCGAATCCAACACCCATCGGCGGGATTGCCGGCAAGCTGGAGCGGCTGGTCTATCGCGCCGCCGCGGTCGATCCCGCCGAGGACATGCCGTGGGTGCGCTACGCCGTCGCGGTTCTGCTGTTCAATGCTCTGGGCGTGCTGATCGTGTATCTCGTGCAGCGGCTGCAACTGTGGCTGCCGCTGAATCCACAGAGCCTGGCGAACGTCGCGCCGGACTCCGCGTTCGATACGGCGGTGAGTTTCGTGACCAATACCAATTGGCAGGGCTACGCCGGCGAATCCACGATGAGCTATTTCACGCAGATGCTCGCGCTCGCGGTGCAGAATTTCTTTTCGGCGGCCACCGGCATAGCGGTCGCGTTTGCGCTGATCCGCGGTTTTGCGCGCCACTCGGCACAAGGGATCGGCAATTTTTGGGTGGATCTGTATCGCGGCACCCTGTACCTCTTGCTGCCTTTATCGCTGCTTCTGGCCGTGATCTTCATGGGACAGGGCGTGATCCAGAATTTCCACGCCTACCAGGGCGTGCGGCCGCTGGAGCGCTTGACTTACACCCAGCCTACGCTCGATGCGGCGGGTCAACCGCTCAAGGACGACAAGGGCAACGCGCTCACAGAGACTCTCACCACTCAAACTCAAACGCTCGCGATGGGTCCGGTGGCCTCCCAAGAAGCCATCAAGATGTTGGGCACCAATGGCGGCGGATTTTTCAACGCGAACTCGGCGCATCCATACGAGAACCCGACGCGTCTCACCAATTTTCTGCAGATGATCTCCATGCTGCTGATACCCGCCGCGCTGTGCTTCACGTTCGGGCGAATGGTGGGCGACTCGCGGCAGGGCTGGGCCATATTTTCCGCCATGACCGCTATTTTTGTGGTCATGGCTGTGTTGGCGTTATGGGCCGAGCAACAGGGAAATCCGCTGTTCACGCCCTTGGGCGTCGATCAAACGCACAGCACGCTGCAGGCGGGCGGGAACATGGAGGGTAAGGAGACTCGTTTCGGAATCGTGTCCTCGGCATTGTTCGCCACCATCACCACCGCGGCTTCCTGCGGCGCCGTGAACGCCATGCACGATTCGTTCACGCCGCTCGGCGGCCTGGTGCCGATGTGGCTGATCGAATTGGGCGAAGTGGTATTCGGCGGGGTCGGTTCGGGCCTGTACGGCATGCTGATCTTCGCCATCATGGCGGTGTTCGTCGCCGGACTGATGATCGGGCGGACGCCGGAATATCTCGGCAAGAAGATCGAATCATTTGAAATCAAAATGACCTCGATCGTGATTCTGGTGACGCCCTTCCTGGTGCTGGTGGGCAGCGCGATCGCCGTAATGACCGATGCCGGCAGGGCCGGCCTATTCAATCCCGGCGCGCATGGCTTTTCGGAAATTCTGTACGCCTTGTCGTCCGCCTCGAACAACAACGGCAGCGCCTTTGCCGGGCTCTCGGCCAATACGCCCTTTTACAATTCGCTGCTGGCCGTGGCCATGTGGTTCGGCCGGTTCGCCTTAATCGTACCGGTGTTGGCCGTGGCCGGATCCCTCGCCAAAAAGAAGCGCATCGAAGCCACGGCCGGCACGCTGCCGACTCATGGACCGCTGTTCGTGGCGCTGCTGGTCGGCACCGTGGTGTTGGTGGGTGCGCTGACCTATGTGCCGGCGCTCGCGCTGGGACCCGTCATCGAACACCTGCAACTGCACGCGATTCATTGAGGAACGCCATGGTTCGAAAGCCTTTGCGACTACTAGATGCCACGCTCCTGGGTCCGGCCACCGCGGATTCCTTCCGCAAGCTCTCGCCTGCGGTGCAGCTGCGCAACCCCGTGATGTTCGTGGTGTACATCGGCAGCCTCCTGACCACCCTTCTGTTCGTCCAGGCGCTGCGCGGCCGGGGGGAGGCGCCCACCGGGTTCATATTGGCCGTTGCCGCATGGCTGTGGTTCACCGTGTTGTTCGCGAACTTCGCCGAAGCACTGGCGGAAGGACGCAGCAAGGCCCAGGCCGCGTCCCTGCGCGGCTTGAAACAGTCCATCAGCGCCAAGAAATTGCGCGTGCCGAAGTACAGCACCGAGTGGACCGCGACGCCTGCGCCGCAATTGCGCAAGGGCGATGTTTTCCTGGTGGAGACCGGCGATGTCGTACCGGCTGACGGCGAGGTGATCGATGGCGTCGCCTCGGTGGACGAGAGCGCGATCACGGGTGAATCGGCGCCGGTGGTGCGTGAATCCGGGGGCGATTTCTCGGCGGTGACGGGTGGTACCCGCGTATTGTCGGATTGGCTCGTGGTGCGTGTTGCCGTGAATCCGGGCGAGGCTTTCATCGACCGCATGATCGCCATGGTGGAGGGCGCCAAGCGCCAGAAAACGCCCAATGAAATCGCGCTGACCATACTGCTGATCGCGCTGACGCTGGTGTTTCTGCTGGCAACCGCCACGCTGCTGCCGTTCTCGCTGTTCAGTGTGGCGACGGCCAAATTAGGCGCTCCCGTCACCATCACGGTATTGGTGGCGCTGCTGGTCTGTCTGATTCCGACCACCATCGGCGGCCTGTTATCGGCCATCGGAGTGGCGGGTATGAGCCGCATGATGGCATGCAACGTCATCGCAACCTCAGGCCGCGCGGTCGAGGCGGCGGGCGACGTCGACGTTTTGCTGCTCGACAAGACTGGCACCATCACCCTGGGCAATCGGCAGGCTGCGGCATTCATCCCGGCGGACGGGGTTACCGAACAACAACTCGCGGACATCGCGCAATTGAGTTCGCTGGCGGATGAAACGCCCGAAGGGCGCAGCATCGTGGTCTTGGCGAAGCAGCGCTTCAACCTACGGGAGCGGAACCTGATCGAGCTCGAGGCGACGTTTGTGCCGTTCTCCGCGCAAACGCGCATGAGCGGCGTCAACTTAGGCAAGCGCGAGGTGCGCAAGGGCGCCGCGGACGCGGTGCGCAAGTACCTCGAGGCGCGGGGATCGAGCCTGCCGGCGCGGGTGTCGCAGGCGGTGGATGAAGTGGCGCGCAAGGGTAGTACCCCGCTGGTCGTCAGCGACGACGGCCGCGTCTTGGGCGTCGTCGAACTCAAGGATATCGTCAAGGGTGGCATCAAGGAACGATTCGGCGAGCTGCGGCGCATGGGCATCCGAACCATCATGATCACCGGCGACAACCCGCTCACGGCCGCGGCGATCGCGGCCGAGGCGGGCGTGGATGATTTCCTGGCCGAAGCCACTCCCGAGGCGAAACTTAAGCTTATCCGCCAATACCAGAGCGAGGGGCGCCTGGTCGCCATGACCGGCGACGGCACGAACGATGCGCCCGCGCTGGCGCAGGCCGACGTGGCGGTGGTCATGAATTCCGGTACGCAGGCCGCCAAAGAGGCCGGCAACATGGTGGACCTCGATTCGAACCCGACCAAGCTGATCGAGATCGTCGAAGTGGGCAAGCAATTGCTGATTACCCGTGGATCGCTCACCACTTTCTCGATTGCCAACGACGTCGCCAAATATTTCGCCATCATTCCGGCGGCATTCGCCACGACCTATCCACAGCTCAGCGTCTTGGATGTGATGCGCTTGACGAGTCCGAACTCCGCCATTTTGTCGGCCGTGATTTTCAATGCCTTGATCATCGTCATGCTGATCCCACTGGCCCTTAAAGGCGTGAAGTATCGGGCACTCGGCGCCGCTTCGCTGTTGCGACGAAATCTTTTGATCTACGGCGTGGGCGGCATTGCCGTGCCCTTCGCCGGCATCAAGTTGATCGACATGGCGCTCGCCGCCATGCGGCTGGTTTAAACGGGGTTCCCCTCATGACTCGGATGCTGCGTCCCTTGCTGATATTGTTCGTCCTGATGACGTTGGTGACGGGGGTTGCCTATCCCTTGATCGTGACCGGTATCGGCAAGATATTCTTTCCGGATCAGGTGTCCGGGAGCCTGTTGATGCGCGACGGCAAGGCCGTGGGTTCCGCTCTGATCGGCCAGTCATTCCAAGACCCGAAGTATTTCTGGGGCCGTGTTTCCGCGACCACGCCCATGCCGAACAACGGCGCCTCCTCGGGCGGCTCGAATCTCGGGCCGACCAACCCAGCGCTCCTCGAAGCGATACGTGTGCGGATCGGTGCATTAAAGGCCGCGGATCCGGACAACGACTTGCCCATCCCTGTGGATCTCGTTACCGCGTCGGCGAGCGGACTCGATCCGCAGATCAGTCCGGCGGCCGCGTTGTACCAAGCACCGCGCATCGCGCGCGTGCGGCACCTGCACTTGAGCACGGTACGGCAGCTCATCTCCAACCGGGTGGAGTCTCCGCAGTGGGGGATTTTGGGCGAGGCGCGGGTCAACGTTTTATTGCTCAACCTCGCCTTGGATCGCGCACAATAGCGGCAGATGCCGACCTCGAGCGAACCACGCCCGGATCCCGATCTGCTGTTGGCCAAAGTCAAGCAGCAGGAAGCGGCAGCGCAGCGCGGCAAACTGCGTATCTATTTCGGCTCTTCGGCCGGCGTGGGCAAGACTTACGCCATGTTGGCGACTGCGCGCAAACTCAAGGCAGAAGGGCGCGACGTCGTCATCGGCATCGTGGAGACTCACGGGCGCGCGGAGACCGCTGCGCTGCTCCATGATCTGGAAGTGCTGCCGCCCAAGGCCACGACGTATCGCGGCAAGGAACTCATGGAGTTCGATCTGGACGCGGCGCTGCTGCGCCGTTCTTCTCTGGTCTTGGTCGACGAACTCGCGCATTCGAACGTGCAAGGCGCGCGCCACCCCAAACGCTGGCAGGATGTCGAGGAGTTGCTGGCGGCGGGCGTCGATGTATTCACCACGTTGAATGTTCAACATTTGGACAGCCTCAACGATGTCGTCGGCGGCATCACCAATGTACGCGTGTGGGAGACCGTGCCGGATACGGTGTTCGACGATGCCGACGAGGTGGTGTTGGTCGATATCCCGGCAGACGATCTGCTCGCACGATTGAAGGCCGGTAAAGTATATCTGCCGCATCAAGCGCAGCGGGCGGCGAATAATTTCTTTCGCAAGGGCAACCTCATGGCCCTGCGAGAACTGGCGCTGCGACGTACCGCCGACCGGGTCGAGGGCGATGTCCAAGCTTATCGCGCCGATAACTCCATAGGTTCCGTATGGAAAACAGGCAATGCGTTATTGACCTGCGTCGGTCCCGACTCCGGCGCGGAGCGGGTGGTTCGAGGGGCGGCGCGGCTGGCGAGCGAATTAAACGCCGATTGGCATGCCATCTATGTGGAAACGCCCGGATTGCAGCGGTTGCCCGCCGCGCGGCGCGAGAAAATTCTCGGCACGCTGAGCTTGGCCAAGGAGCTGGGGGCGAGCACCGCGGTGATCGCTGATGCCGACGTGGCGGCGAGCGTGGTGGCCTATGCGCGCAGCCACAACCTCTCCAAGCTCGTGATCGGGCGAGACCCTGCGCGGCGCCTATGGCCCTGGCAACGCTCCAGCGGCCAGAAGCTTGCGCAGTTGGCGCCGGACATCGACCTGGTGGAAATCGGCCACGCTGAAGGCGCGATGCAGAACGGGGCGAGCCGAAAGATCTCATCGGCGACGATGCCGGGCGCGGAGTCCGGTGATCGCGGCAGGCGCAAGCGGCGCCGGTATCTGTGGGCGGTGCTGGCCTGCATCGCCGTGACGTTGGTCTCCATGCCGTTGTCCACGCACTTCGATCGGTCGAATATCGTGGCGATATTCATTTTGACGGTGGTGTTGGTCGCCGTGCGTTTCGGCCGCGGCGCGGCGGCACTGGCGGCGGTATTGAGTGTTTGTTCCTTCGATTTCTTCTTCGTTCCGCCGCAATTTTCCTTTGCGGTGAGCGACGTGCAATACCTGCTGACGTTCTGCATCATGCTGGCGGTCGGGCTGATCACCGGGCAATTGACCGCGGGTCTGCGTTTCCAGGCGCGTGTGGCGGCACACCGCGAGGAGCGCGCCGGATCCCTGTATGAGATCGCGCGGGATCTGTCGGGCGCGGTGCAGATCGATCAAGTGGTCAGAATCAGCGATGAGTCCATCGAACGTACTTTTCATGCCGGCGCGGCCCTTTTGCTGCCGGATGCGCACGGGCAATTGGTCGTGACTTCGCTGCGGCCCCACCTCGCGCTCAACGTGGAGATCGGCATTGCGCAATGGGCGTTCGACAGGGGCCAGCCGGCGGGTTTCGGCACCGATACGTTGCCCGGCAGCGAGGTGCTTTACATTCCGCTCAGAGCGCCAATCCATGCGCGGGGGGTGTTGGCAGTCAAGGCGCACAATCGGCGTCAGCTGCGCATACCGGAGCAACGGCAACTGCTCGACACTTTCGCCGCCTTGATCGCGATCGCGCTGGAGCGTGTGCACTACGTCGGAGTTGCACAGGATGCCTTGGTGCGGATGGAATCCGAACGCCTGCGAAATTCATTGCTCGCCGCGCTGTCGCACGATTTGCGGACACCCTTGACGGTGCTGATCGGGCTGGCTGAGTCGTTGACACTCACCAAACCCTCCCTGTCGCCCGTGCAGCTGGAAAGCGCGGCGGCGATCCGGGATGAAGCGCGCCGCATGAGCACCTTGGTCAGCAATTTGCTCGAGATGGCGCGCATCGAAAGCGGCGAGGTTAAACTCAATCTCGAATGGCAATCCTTGGAGGAGGTCGTAGGCGCCGCCCTGAATGCGGCGCGCAGCATGTTGAGCCGGCACGTGGTGGATGCGCGCGTCCCGCGCGATCTGCCCTTGGTCCGTTTCGATGCGCTGTTGATCGAACGCGTCTTGGTGAATTTACTGGAGAACGCCTCGAAGTACACGCCGTCGGGGAGCCGGGTGACCTTGGCTGCCGAGGTGCTTGCGGATCAACTCAGTGTGTCGGTGTCTGATAACGGACCGGGCCTGCCCGAGGGGCGCGAGGAAGCGGTGTTTCAGAAATTTACCCGGGGCGAGCGTGAGTCGGCGACGCCGGGCGTGGGGCTTGGCCTCGCGATTTGCCGCGCGATCATCGGGGCGCATCACGGCACGATCGTGGGCACGCATCAGCCGGGGGGCGGTGCACGGTTTATTTTCACGCTTCCGTTGGGAACGCCGCCCGCAGCCGCAGAAGAGACGGAGAACTCCGGTGGCTGAGCCGCTGCCGGTCGCCATTCTGGTGGAGGACGAGCGCCAAATCCGGCGTTTCGTGCGCACCGCTTTGGAGGCCGAGGGCTGGAATGTCCACGAAACCGATACTCTGCGCCAGGGTCTGACCGATGCCGGCACGCGCAAGCCCGATCTGATCATTCTTGATCTCGGGCTCCCCGACGGCGACGGCATGGAATTCCTGCGTGACCTGCGCGGCTGGTCGAGTGTGCCGGTCATCGTGTTGTCGGCCCGCGTCGGCGAACAGGACAAAATAGCAGCCTTGGATGCGGGCGCCTACGATTATTTGACCAAACCCTTTGGCGTCGGCGAATTATTGGCGCGGGTGCGGGCGGCGTCCCGTCGCCGCCAGGACGCCGGCGGCGCGCCCGGCGCGATTTTCGAATTCGGCGATGTCAGAATCGATTCGAGCTTGCGCACGGTGCACAAGAACGGCGCGCAGCTGCACCTCACGCCGATCGAGTATCGCTTGTTGAGCCTGCTGATCGCCAATTGCGGCAAGGTATTGACGCATCGCCAGATCTTGCGCGAAGTCTGGGGTCCTTCGCACACCGAGGATGGCCACTACGTGCGGGTTTACATGGGTCATCTACGTCAGAAGTTGGAGGATGATCCGGCGCAACCCAGGCATATTCTGACGGAGACGGCGGTCGGGTATCGGCTGGTACAGAGCGCCGGCGGCTAAGAACTCCCGCCTAAAAGCTGCTCCGGCGCAGCCGGCGCCGTGCCGCCCGCAGATCCTCGGGTGTATCGACGTCAAGTGTGGCGGAGGGAAGGTTCACGAGCACGCGTTGCTCCGGCGCCAAGCCAGCTACCAGCTCTCGCAACCCAACGTCACCCGTGATGCGCAGCGCCCGAGCATAGAGCCATCGGGGCAGCACGAGTGGCGTTCCGCCGCGTGCGGTCCTGCCGTGAGGCGCGCCGCCCGGTTGTCCGAGGCGCCTAACGACGACCCGGCGACGCGCCGCCCGCCAGCGCGACGTGAGCCGCGCCACGTCGCGATGCCGCAACTCCGCCAGGTCGACGGGTAGCAGCAGTAGGGCAGGGGAGTAAGCGCATTGCGCGATACCGCGCCGTACGGAACTCGACAGCCCGTCGGCACGCTGCGAGTTGGTGGCGAAGACCACTTTGAAGCCGCGAGCTTCGATCTGGTAGCGCGTGTGATTTCGCGGCACGACCACGACGATTTTTGCCGGGGTGAATTGCGCCATGAGAGCGAGGCTTCTACGTAAGAGACTGACGCCGTGCACTCGAGCCAATGCCTTGGGCCGGCCCAACCGGGAGGAGAATCCGGCCGCAAGAATCAGAATTTGCAGCCTGGGGCGGATCTCGGCATTCATTGGTACTATGGTGACATGAAAAAAGAGCACGTGAGCCTGCAGCGCCGGCCTTTCTTGGCGCCGCTCTGGTTATCGGCGATTGCGGTGATCGCGGCAACCATGGTCGCGAGTTTTGCAATCGTTGAAGTGTGGGCATGGGCCACCGCTCACTCGACCACCGTCATCGTCATTCGTCATGCGGAAAAGGCCGCCGACGGCGTCGATCCGCCGCTCACCGCCGCGGGCCAGGCGCGAGCCGCGCTGCTCGCCCAAATGTTCGGCGATGCCAAGGTACCCGGCCACATCGATGCGATTTACATATCATCGGCCTTGCGGAATCGGCTGACGGCAGCGCCTCTGGCCGCGCGCCTCGGTTTGATTCCGATTGTCGTGCCCGCGGATGACACGCGGAGCTTGGCGCGCCGCGTGCTGCATGAACACGGCGGCGGCAGAGTCCTCATCGTCGGGCATATCGACACCGTGCCCGAGATCGTCGCGGCATTGAGCGGCGATAAGCATATTCCGGCAATCGCGGTGCAAGATTACGGCACCATGTACATCGTCACCGTACCGCGCATCGGTCGAGCGAATTTTCTGCGCTTGAATTACTAGGCCGGTTCGCGTCGCCGATGGCCACCCCGAGCCGTCTAGGCGTTGGCGGTGCGCAACATGATGGCTTTGCGGACAAAATCCTCGTGACGGCCGATCATGAAATCCGCCAGCACCGCGTCGCGAATTTTGCGGCTCGCGTCGATCAAGTACGAGGCCCGGCGCACGGCGATGCCCAAGGGACCGTTGACGCCGTACATTTTAATCACAGTCTTGTGTTCATCCGACAGCAACACGAACGGCAGGCGGTATTTTTCCCGGAATTTGGCGTGCGATTGCGGGCTTTGCGGGCTAATCCCCACTACGCGCAATCCGGCACGTTCTATGTCCGCGTGCAAGTCGCGCATGACGCAGGCCTGGCGCGTGCATCCGGGCGTGAAATCCGCCGGATAGAAGTACAGGACAATGGCGCCCGCGCTCAAGAATTCGGTAAGGGATCGGTCCTTGCCAGTGTCATCCGGAAGCGTGAATTCCGGGGCACGTTCGCCCACTTTGAGCATGTCGGTATCCTCCAATGCTGACATCCTAGCCTAGGTTCGCGTCCCCGATGCGCGATACTTTGGCATAAGGAGGCTTTGCTGCTAGTATTCCTCGCCCTTTTCGGGGGAGTAGCTCAGTTGGGAGAGCGTCGCGTTCGCAATGCGAAGGTCGAGGGTTCGATCCCCTTCTCCTCCACCAAAATTCAAGGCCGGAGTCAAGGCTCCGGCCTTTGGAATCAAGGCTTCGGCCTTTGGGCACTTAGCCTCGGTAGCTCAGTGGATAGAGCGAGTGCCTCCTAAGCGCTAGGTCGCAGGTTCGATTCCTGCCCGGGGCACTTCTTTACTATCCCGCCTTCCGCATAGCCTCTTCGGCCGCCCGCACCAAAAATCCTGATCGAGATTCGCCCCGCTGCACGGCGTATCTGTCAATGCGCTTGAGCGTCAGGACAGGGACGGTGATATTGATCTTCTCGGCCGGTCCGAAATAATGCTCGACCGCGACGTCAACAATACCCCACGTCCAGCCCTTATATTCCTTGTCGGCCTGCCATTCGCTCATGGATTTTGGAATCGGCAGATCCTTACCTTCTTCCACCAAGATTTCGCAGAATGAAGCGATGATCTCGCGCGCATTATCGAAGGCTTCCTCGACTGTATCGCCTGCGCTAAAACAGCCAGGAAGATCCGGTACGACAACTCCAAAGGCCGTCTTTTTTGTTCCTGCCTCAATTGCTATCGTGAATTTCATTTTAGCCCCGCCTGTTTCTGTAGTTTACGAACCAACCCGATACCGAGATCCCGTTTTGGATGCGGGACCGACAAATGTCCCGGTCGGGTCGGATGTTTGAATATGTTGTGACTGCCGACGACGCGATCCAAAACCCAGCCCGCTTTCTGCAAATCTCGGATCAGGTCTATGCTCTTCATGGTGTGTATAGTACCCACCATATAA
>DATCDX010000028.1:0-3496 GCA_036510475.1 Steroidobacteraceae bacterium | reverse complement strand
CTGATCGGCGATCTCATCCTGCAGGAACAGCAGACGCAGCGCCGAGCAGCGCTGACCCGCGCTCATGAACGCGGACGTGACGACATCATCGACCACTTGCTCAGGCAGTGCCGTGGAATCGACGATCATCGCATTCATTCCTCCGGTCTCGGCGATCAGTGGCACGATGGTTCCGTTGCGCGCCGCCAGGCTGCGGTTGATGGTGAGCGCGGTCGCCGTCGATCCCGTCATCGCCACCCCGGCGAGTGCCGCATGCGCAAACGCGATCTCACCGAACAGGCGCCCCGGGGCCGGTACCAGGTGCAGAGCCTGTGGAGGCACGCCGGCTTGATGCAACAGCTCGACGAAGCGCGCGGCGATCAGCGGCGTAGGCTCGGCGGGCTTGGCCACCACCGCGTTGCCCGCTGCGAGCGCCGCCGTGACTTGCCCGGCAAAAATCGCCAGCGGAAAATTCCAAGGACTGATGCAGGCGAATACACCGCGACCCTGCAGGAAAAGTTCGTTCAACTCGCCGGTGGGACCCTGCAACCGCTCCGGCGTCGCGAATTGGCGGCGCGCCCGCACCGCGTAGTAGCGGCAGAAATCCACGGCTTCCCGAACTTCGGCAATCGCGTCCGCTATGGTTTTGCCCGCTTCTCGCACCAGCAACTGATGAAACTCCGCCCGGTCGGCTTCGAGGAGGCCTGCGGCCTTGTCGAGCATCGCCGCGCGTGCGTCGCCGCCGCGCAGGTTCCACGAGGCTTGAGCTGCCGCGCCGGCATCGAACGCCATGACAATTTCATCGGGAGTCGCGTCGCGCATACTGCCCACCACGTCACGGCGATCCGCTGGGTTGGTCACCGGGCGCGCGCCACCCGGCAGCAATTTGCCGCTGATGATCGGCCCGGCAAGAGGCAGCGTCGGGGGCCGAGTCGAGAGCTCCTCGCGCAGCGTCTGGATTTCAGTCGGATTGCCCAGATCGATGCCGCGCGAGTTGCGGCGATCGCCATACAAGGCGATGGGAATGGGCAGCCGCGCATGCGCATAAGTCTCTAAGCGCTCCATCTCCGATAGGGGATCGCGCACGATGTCGGCAACCGGCACCTCCTCGTCCATAAAGCGATTCACGAATGAGGTATTGGCGCCATTCTCCAAAAGCCGCCGCACCAGATACGCCAGCAAGTCCTTATGCTCGCCCACGGGCGCGTACACCCGCACCCGCGGAAACTTCACGATCTGCCGTGCCGCCTCGGCATACAACAGCCGCCCCATGCCGTGCAGCCGCTGGAATTCATAATCCGCATCCGCCGGCGCCAACTCCAACACCGAGGCGATGCTATGCGCGTTGTGTGTAGCGAATTGCGGATAAATCACGTCCGCATTCTTGAACAAGCGGCCGGCGCAGGCCAGATAAGACACATCCGTCGTGAGCTTGCGCGTGTACACCGGATAGCCATCGAGCCCACGCTCCTGGCCGCGCTTGATTTCCGAGTCCCAGTACGCGCCCTTCACCAGGCGCGCCGTCATGCGCCGACCCTGCTGACGCGCCGTCGCGGCCACCCAGTCGATGACATCCAAGGCGCGTTTGCCGTAGGCCTGCACGGCAAGCCCGAGTCCCGGCCAATCACGTGTGACCGCATCCTTGGCGAGCGCCTCGATCACGTCCAACGATAGATCCAAGCGGTCCGCCTCCTCCGCATCGATGGTCAACTGAATGCCGGCTTTTGCGGCGCGGCGCGCCAGCGCCAGCGCCAGCGGTACCAGGCGCCGCATCACCCGCTCGTGTTGCAGCAGGCTGTAGCGAGGCTCCAACGCCGATAACTTGATGGAAATGCTCGATGCCTCCTGCGCAGGCCGCCCCGCGGCGGCGGCGCCTATGACATCGATCGCATGCTCGTACGATTTCAAATAACGTTGCGCGTCGGCTTGCGTGCGTGCGCCCTCGCCCAACATGTCGAAGGAACACAGCGCCACATCCGTCTCACGCGCGCTACGCGCCAGCGCCTCCTCGATGGTTCGCCCCACTACGAACTCGCCGCCGATGATGCGCATGGCGCGGCGCACCGCCAGTCGCACCAGAGGTTCGCCGGCTTTGCGCGTGAATTTTCGCATCCATCCGCCGGTATCGGTTTTGATGGTGGGATCGAGTTCGAGAATCCCGCCGGTCAGCATCAGCCCCCAGGTCGAGGCATTGACGAACAGCGACTCCGACTTGCCGGCGTGCGACGACCAATCGCCGGTCGCCAGTTTTTCAGCGATCAATCGATCGGCGGTCGCATCATCGGGAATGCGCAACAACGCCTCGGCAATGCACATGAGCGCAATGCCTTCTTGATTCGACAGTCCAAACTCTTGCAGGAAGGCGTCGAGAAACGGCCGCTCATCGCGCCGGGCACGCGCACCCTCGACCAGCGCCATTGCCGTCGCCACGGCGCGATGGCGGGCTCCACCGGTAAGTTCCAGCGCGTGCAGCAGGCGCGTCACCGCCCGGTCTTCGGCCCACGCGCCGTGATCTCTCATGTCCCGCCGCAGCGATTCCAAGGTCACGCGGCCTGCGGGTTCGTTCAAGTGGGCAGCCATGGGGGGTCCTGAGAGAAAATTAGGCGTCAAGTATCGATAAGAGCGCCCGAGAATGCCAGCGGCTTACGCATCAGAGTGCTCTTGCCGAACAGTGATTCGATCAGATCGACTGCGAGCACGGCCGTTTTGTTGCGCACATCCAGGGCGGGATTGAGTTCCATGATATCCAAGGAGGCGACGCGGGCCGTGTCCGCGATCATCTCCATGCACAACTGCGCTTCCCGGTAGGACAGACCGCCGGGCACGGTGGTGCCGACACCGGGAGCGATTTCCGGATCGAGAAAATCGACGTCGAAACTCACGTGCAGGTGCGTGTCCGGCTCCATATCTTGCAGCGCCAGTTCCATGGCCCGCCTGACGCCCATCTCGTCGATGCAGCGCATGTCGAAGACCTCCAGTTCCTGCTCGTGCACGAAGCCCCGCTCGCCCACGTCGACGCTGCGAATGCCGACCTGCCGAATCCATTGAGGACTGATGGCGGGTGTCTTGCCGCCGATTCGCAGCAGCCCAGGCGGACCGAACCCACAGAGGCAGGACACCGGCATGCCGTGCAGGCTGCCGCTGGGCGAGAGAGCCTGCGAATTGAAATCCGCATGCGCATCGAGCCACAGCACGCGCAAAGATTTGTGCAGATCGCGGCAATGGCGCGCGACCGCCGAGATGGAGCCAATGCTCAAGGAGTGATCCCCGCCCAAGAGAATCGGCAGCCGCAGCGCGCTCAGCTCGCGGTACACCGCATCGTGCACTTGCTCGTTCCATGCCGTGACTTCGGCCAAATTTCGGTAGCCGTCTACTTTGATCAAACCGGGATTCGGCGGCCCGCTCAAATTTCCGCGGTCCACCACGTCCAAGCCGCGCTGCGTAAGCGCCGCGTGCAGGCCGGCGACGCGCAGCGCCTCAGGGCCCATGGAGGCACCCCGATCGCTGGCGCCGACGT
>DATCDX010000027.1:0-2958 GCA_036510475.1 Steroidobacteraceae bacterium | reverse complement strand
CGCACACGGTGATGTGGGCCTGCGGCCCCGGCGCCGAGAGCATCACCGGTCAAAGCATCGTGGTTGCAGGCGGCGAGGTCACGTAATGGCGAAAGGCATGTCCAGGGAAAAGACCGCACTCAAAATTGTCGTCGCACGCACCGTCGATGCGGAGACGCGCGTCCACGACGATCATCATGTGTCGCTGCGCCTGTGGCTGCGCATCCTGTCGTGTACCAACCAGATCGAAAGCCGCATCCGTCAGAACCTGCTGGCGAAGTTCGAGACGACGCTGCCGCGTTTCGACCTCATGGCGCAGCTCGAACGTGCGCCGGACGGCCTGAAAATGAGTGAGCTGTCACAGCGCATGATGGTCACCGGCGGCAACGTCACCGGCATCACCGACGGCCTCGAAAAGGAGGGCCTGGTGGTGCGCGAAGTCGGTGCGGCCGACCGGCGCGTGTTCCGCGTCAAGCTCACAGCGGACGGGCAGCGTCAATTCCGGCGCATGGCCGCCGAACACGAACAATGGATCATCGATCTGTTCGCGCCCATGAGCCAGCGACAGAAGAAACAACTTGTGGAGCTGTTGGGTGAGTTCAAGGCATCTGTCTGCGTGCCTAAGGGCGACACTGAACGATCATGAGTCAAACCCCTGCTTTCGATGCGGCGCGATTCCAGCCCCGGCACTTCCAGTGGAGCCACGAGGACCGTGTCGGCCGCGTCACGCTGAATCGACCGGAGCGCAAGAATCCGCTCACCTTCGAGTCCTATGCTGAGTTGCGTGATTTCTTCCGCGCACTGGTGCCGGTGAAGGAAATTCGCGCGATCATCATCAGCGGCGCCGGCGGCAACTTCTGCTCGGGCGGCGACGTGCACGAAATCATCGGCCCGCTGACGCGGCTTGACGGCGCGGGATTGCGCGCTTTCACGCGCATGACCGGCGATCTCGTCAAAGCCATGCGCGCCTGTCCGCAGCCCATAGTAGCGGCGGTGGACGGGGTTTGCGCCGGCGCCGGCGCCATCCTCGCCATGGCGTCGGATTTTCGATTGGGCACACCCAAGGCACGCACGGCATTCCTGTTCACGCGCGTCGGGCTCGCCGGCTGCGATATGGGCGCCTGCGCCATCCTGCCGAGAATCATCGGTCATGGACGCGCGTCCGAGCTACTGTTCACCGGCCGCGCTCTGTCCGCCGACGAAGGGCTGTCCTGGGGATTCTTCAACCGCCTGGTCCCTTCGGAACAGTTGTCGGCCGAAGCGGCCGCGCTCGCCAAGCAAATCGCGCAGGGGCCGACGTTCGCGCACGCGATGACGAAGCGGATGCTGCACGCCGAATGGAACCTGTCCATCGACGCGGCGATCGACGCGGAGGCCGAAGCGCAGGCGGTGTGCATGGAGACGCAGGATTTTCATCGCGCCTATGCCGCGTTCGTCGCCAAGCAAACACCGAAATTCGAAGGGAATTAGCCGGACATGGACGCCACCAGCTGTCTCGAATGGCCGTTCTTCACGGCCGAACACCGCACACTCGCCGCGCGCCTGAGTGCCTGGGCAAAGGATTATTTCGCCGACCGGAAGACGGCGGACGAGCGCGGCTCCATCGATGACGCCTGTCGGCGGCTGGTGCGCGATCTGGGTCGCGCGGGCTGGACGCAATACTCCGTACCGCCCCTTGGCGCGCAATCCACGGGCTTCGACGTCCGTGCTCTGGCACTGATTCGTGAAACACTGGCGCGGCACGATGCTCTCGCGGACTTCGCGTTCGCCATGCAAGGGCTCGGCAGCGGCGCCATCTCGCTGGCCGGCTCACCCGAGATCAAGGGGCGCTACCTGCCGCGAGTCGCCTCCGGCGATGCCATCGCCGCATTCGCGCTCTCGGAGGCGGCTGCCGGCTCCGATGTCGCCGCGATTCAATGCCGTGCGCGGCGCGTCGGCGATTCGTACATCCTCGATGGCGAGAAGACCTGGATCTCAAACGGCGGTATTGCGCAATTCTATTGTGTCTTCGCCCGCACCGTCGACGCGCAGGTGCGCCCCGACGGCAGCGTATCGGCACGCGGCATCAGCGCCTTCGTCGTCGACGCCGACACGCCCGGATTTTCGATTTCCCGGCGCATCGATGTCATCTCGCCGCATCCGCTCGCCACCCTCTCCTTCGACGGCTGCCGCATACCGGCCACTCAGTTGTTGGGCGCCGACGGGGAGGGATTCAAGCTTGCCATGCGCACGCTGCACGTCTTTCGCACATCCGTCGCCGGCGCCGCGCTGGGCTTCGCGCAGCGTGCCCTGGACGAGGCTCTGGATCACGCCGTCAACCGCTCCATGTTCGGTAAAACGCTGGCCGAGTTCCAATTGACGCAGGCCGCACTCGCCGACATGGCGACGCAGATCGACGCGGCCCGGCTGTTGACTTACCGGGCCGCGTGGCTGCACGACAATGGCCGCCCTTCCGGCAAGGAAGTCGCCATGGCGAAAATGACCGCTACCGAATCCGCACAACGTGTGATTGACCAGGCGGTCCAGATGTTCGGCGGCCGGGGGGTCGTGCGCGGTGAGGTGGTGGAGCATCTGTACCGCGACATCCGCGCCCTGCGCATCTACGAAGGCGCCACCGAAGTCCAGAAATTGATCATCGGCCGCGAGCTTCTCACTATGGCCAAAAAAATATGAAGACGTTGCAGCCACCCGGTTGGCCGCGCCCGGCGGGCTACAGCAACGGCGTGGCCGCACAAGGCAAACAGATTTTCATCGCCGGCCAAATTGGCTGGGATGCGCAAGGCCGCTTCGCGAGCGCGCAAATGGCCGGCCAGGTGAAACAGGCGCTGGAGAACATCCTGGCGATTCTCGCCGAAGCGCAGGGCCGTCCGGAGCACATCGTCCGGCTGACGTGGTATGTCACCAGCCGTGACGAGTACTACGCGCAACTGCGCGAGATTGGCGCGGCGTACCGCGCGGTGATGGGTAAACATTTTCCGG
>DATCDX010000026.1:0-2687 GCA_036510475.1 Steroidobacteraceae bacterium | reverse complement strand
CGTGGATCACCTCGGTGAGCGAATGCACAGGGCCGCACGGTACGCCAGCCGCATTGAGCGCCACGGCAAGGTCACCGCGCGTCTTGGATGCCGTCGCCTTGGCGAGCTCGGCGTCGATATAGTCCATGTGCTTAACCCGATCAGAGATCGTCGCGAAGCGCGGCTGGTCGAGGTCTTCACGCCCCAGCGCGCGCAACAGACCACGCCAGTGGCGATCATTGATGCAGATAATGGCGAAGTAGCCGTCCGCCGCCGGATAAACGTTGTAGGGACATTGCGACAGCCCGCCATGCCGGTTGCCAGTGCGCCGGACATAGTTGCCGTCGGCCATCGCCATCGCGAGATTCGAACACAGGGACGGATAGATCGCGTCCAGCATGGCGACCTCCGGCGCCAGCGCCTCGCCGGTTCGCTCGCGATGCAACAGCGCAGAGACGATAGCGCCGTAGAGATGCACCCCGGCGTAGAAGTCGCAGATGGCCGGGCCTGCCTTGACCGGCGGATTGTCCGGGAAGCCAGTGCTGTCCATGATGCCAGAGCGGGCCTGGATGGTAAGGTCCATCGCGGCGTCATTGCGATACGGCCCCTCGCGGCCGAAGCCGTTGATCGAGGCGTAAATGAGACGCGGATTGATCTCCGTGAGAGTTTTACGCCCGAGGCCGAGCTGGTCCATTACGTCGGGGCGGAAGTTCTCCACCAGTACGTCCATCCGCGGCACGAGTGCGCGCACGATGTCGCGCCCGCGCGGCGTTTTGATATCGAGCGTCATGAAGCGCTTGTTGGCGTTCAGCATCGGGAACGGCAGTGCGGCCCCCGTGTTGGCATTGCGCTTGCGCAGGTGCTCGCCGTCCGGGGTCTCGACCTTGATCACCTCGGCACCGGCCATCGCCAGCAGGAAGGTGCAGTAGGGGCCGCTATAGATGCGGGAGAGGTCAAGGACGCGCACTCCCCGAAGGGGGAGTGCGGCCACGTCGGATGGGGTCACTGCACGGATCCCTGGCGAGTCAGCTACCGGAGCGCGCGGCATGGCCGAGCAGGCTTCGCGCCACCACGATACGCTGCACCTCTGATGGTCCCTCGCCGATCCGCTTGATGCGCAGTTCGCGATACCAGCGCTCCAGCGGCATCTCCTGCGATACGCCGAGGCCGCCGAACATCTGCACGCAGCGGTCAATGACGCGCCCGGCGGTTTCCGTCGCGGTCACCTTGGCGATCGAGGCGGCGATCTTCATGTCCTGGCCGGTATCGCCGAGCCATGCCGCCTTGTAGACGAGCAGCCGCGCCGCCTCGAGTTCCATGTGGCTGTCGGCGACCATGAACTGAATGGCCTGCCGGCTGGCCAGTTTGGCTCCGAAGGTTTCCCGCTCCTTCACCCATTCGATGGCCAATTCCAAGGCGTATTGCGCTACGCCGAGAACTCCGGCGGCGTACGGCACGCGGCCCTCGACCAGCCACTTCTCGGCCACCCGGAAGCCGTGACCTTCCTCGCCGATGCGGTTCTCCACCGGTATCTCGGCATTGTCGAAATGCACCTCGTAGGGCGAATAGGCGCGGATCACCGGGATGCGCCGGAAGCTGATACCAGGCGTCTTGCTGTCCACGATGAAGCAGGAGATGCCGCCGCGGTCGCCCATCTCGCCGGTGCGCGCGAACAGGATACCCCAGTCGCAGTTGCCGGCATCGGTGATCCATATCTTGGTGCCGTTGATGACGTAGCGATCACCCTTGCGGACGGCGCGAGTGCGGATCGCGCGCGCCGGGTCGGAGCCGCCGGACGGCTCGCTGATTGCGACAAAATTCTTGCGCGTGCCTTCGACGGTAGGAAGCGCGTAGCGCTCGATCTGCTCCGGCGTGCCGAGGAAGATCACATTCGGCGGGTCGCGGCCGAATGCGCCGATCGCGGGGATGTAGGCGCCCATCTTGCAGCGCGCGGCCTCCTCGCCAATGACCGCCTGACCGAGCAGGTTGAGGTCGGCGCCGCCGTATTCGCCCGGCGTACGCAGGCACCACAGCCCGAGGCTCCGGGCTTTCTCCTGAAGCGGCTTCAACAGGTTGTCCGGCGTGTGAAAGCAGTCGTGCGGGAGCGTGTCCTCGACCGGCTTCACGTCACGCACCATGAACTGGCGGGCGGTCTCACGCAGCATGCGCAACTCTTCCGGCAGTTCCCACGCGCCCATCGCGTTCATCCGTTTTCTCCTTGCCCGGCCCAGCAATGCGAACGATATACCCAGCCGAGGAGCGCATGTTCCATATATTGGAACTCCTCATTGACTATCGTATCCACAGTCTGCATAGAGGGTCAAGGGGCCGCTCCGTGGCTAGATGCTGATTGCGAACGCATCGGCAAAACGCTAGTGGAGAGAATGAGACGGATGGAACCGTCGCGGCGGGCATTTGCGCCCGGCAGCGTCGCGTTTCGGCCAGACTCTTCCGTCTGATTTTCACCACTAGGTGGCCGGACTTGCCGGCACTGAACCGCACGATGAATGGGAGGGAATTCCCGCTCGCATGATGAATGGATTATCGGAGACGACCGCATCCCCGTCGGCGCGTGCCGCGCTGCCCGATGCCAAGCCTCGGCTTGATACGACGATCGTAAAGGGCATGCGGGTGATCGAAACTCTGGCGCAATCCTCCAAGCCTCTCGGCGTCACCGAGCTGGCGCGCATGCTCGACTTGCAGAAGAG
>DATCDX010000025.1:0-3475 GCA_036510475.1 Steroidobacteraceae bacterium | reverse complement strand
CCGTCGTCCTTGCAATGCAGGTGCAACTGCTCGTTGTCGTCCTCGCGGACGATCTCGGCGGCGACGTGCAGCACCCCCTTGTCCCGGCCCGCGTCGCGCACCGCGTCCGCGGCATTGATGATTAGATTCTGCAGTATCAAGCGCAACACCGTGCGGGCGACATGCACGACGCCGACCTTGCGCAGCGATTCGTCGGCGTCCACTACCAGCCGCTGGCGACAGGCGTCGGGAACGATCTCCAGGGTCTGCGCCACCAGGTCCGGCAGGCGCACCGACTCCACCACGTGCGCATTGCGGGTGGAGCGCATGAGCTCCGTCAACGCCGTCTGGACGATGGTGGATTGACGCTGCACGACGGCGACATCGCCGCGCGCCTCCTTGACGCCGGCCGCCAATTCCCGGCAGGCCAGGCGTATGAATTCTTCGAGATCGGCACGCCGCGCCGATGCCTCGCCGGCCGCGGCAAGTTCCGCGAACGCGCGCTCCACATCCGCCACGGGCGCATCCCGCAAGCGGTTGCCTAGCTTCGACAGCCTGACCCCGAGCGGCGTCATGGCGTTGCCCAGGTTGTGCAGCACCCCCTTGGCCAGCTCCGCGAAGCCGGCCTGGAAGGACTGATCGACGAGTTGTCGCCTGGACTCGGCCACCCGCTCGACCATTCGATCGAACTCGCGCGCCAGCCGCGCCACCTCATCCTGTCCCTGTATGTTCAGTCGAACCGTGAGATCGGCGCCCTCACCCACCGCCACCGCGTGTCGGGTCACGCGTGCCAACGGCGCAAGAATGATGCGATTGAGCGCAACCACCAGCAACAGCAGCACGGTGATCGCCGCGCCGATCAGGTACAGCGACGCATAGGTCACCGCCCCTTGGCCGCGCGCAGTGATCCTGCGGGGAACCTCGACCTTGAGGCTCATCAGCGGGTTGCCATAGATATCCATGAAGGGTTTGACGACCTGCGTCTGCGTGTCGGTTTCGACGATGGTCTCATCGGACCTGGAGGGCCGCGCCGGCAGCAGGGCGAGACTGGCCTGCGCCTGCGCGCCGATCATCCGCACTTCGTCAGCCGTGAGCAGTCGGCCGAACATCACCATTCCCAGCGGCTGCCCGCTACCGCTGCCGTTCAGCACCGGTGCGGCGGCGAGCATCATGATTCCTCGATTGGTCCGCAGCAGCCCTCTGGCCGACTTGCCGCGGGACAAATTCGCGCGCCACGGGAAGTCCTGCGGCAATGCCTTGCGAGCCGACAGGTCCAAATCGAGCGGCGCGCCGCTCTCCAAGTCGCGCGCCCGGGACAATACGTAGCGGCCCTGCAGATCGACGATCAACATGGCATCCACTTTGAGCTGCTTCATCGCGACGGGTGTTATGTTGGCGCTTATGAAGGCGGAATTCGGTGACTGCACGAACGCGTACACATCCGCCCAATTGCCCCAATCCGCCGCCGTCAGTTCCAGGCCCTGCAGGGTCGTGTCGAGCGCGAAACCAATCCGCTTCATCGACGTCTGGGCGTCGTCGCGCTCCAGTTGCGCGAAACTCGGCATCAGTACCCGGTTCTGTACGACGACCTCGAGCACGATCAACACCGCAAACAGCAGTGCCAGCAGGGAGATCATTTTCGTGCGGATATTCATCCGCCCTTTCGTACCAGAATCTCCTAACGCCAAGCGTGCGCCTGTCTTATTTTCAGATCGAGCGCTTTTGCCTGCATCATCGGACCGAGAATCCGGTCACGAAAACGCCGCGGCGAATGCGCGGCGGATCACACTAGAAACGCAGCGACAGGCAGCTCAAGCCGCCGTCCATTTTCCGGAATTCGGACACCTCGAGCCGCACGACGCGATGGCTCGCGGTGAGCGCCGCGGTAACCTGCGGGTAGCCGGCCGCCACCAGTACCACGTCATTCACGCGCACACAGTTCGCGGCGTAGGTTTCCGCCGCGGGTACCTCGATGAGATCGCGGATTCGATCGCCAAGCAGCGACCGCAGCGTCTCTTGAATGCCGGCGCCGACCACCCAGGCACCCTCGCCCAAGTAGGCGATGCCGCTCTTCAAGTGCAGCAGCGAAGGGCTGGCCCGGATATCGACGGTACTGGAACTGTACCCCAGCCGCCGCAGGTGTTGCGCCAATTGGTCCGCTCCCTGCTCATTGGTGCGCGCCGACACGCCGATCAGGAAGTGCCCATCCGCCTCGCAAATGTCGCCGCCATCCACGGTGCCCGGCGCCGCAATGGCCTGCAATTCCTGGTAGAAGCCCGCCAAGCATTCGCCGATGCTACGCACCTCGCCGGCCCGGCTGGGCGCGCCCGGATGCGTGAGAATCGCGCCCCGCTCAGTGACGATCGCCGTGTCCTCGACAAAGGTGCCATCCGGATAGGCCGCGTCCGGCTCCAGGCAGGTGACGGTAAGGCCGCAGTCGCGCAGCGCCTGAACGTAACTCGCATGTTGCCTAAGGGCTAGGGCGAGATCGGGAGCGCCCTCAGTCGAACTCGACAAGCCCGCGGCGAAGCTTTGGGAAGGCGGCCTAACGATTGCGCGCGTGAAACTCATGAGCCGATTGTGCGTCAAGCCGCCTGATTACGCCCGGATTTTTTGGCGATCTGCAGTTGCGACTGCGACTTCTGCAGCAACGTGCTCGGGCTATCGGCGGGATCCGGAACCGCGGCACTCACGCCGACGCTGACGCTGACGTAGCGCAGAATCACCGAACGCGGATGATGGATTCGCAGGTCCCGCACCCTTTCCGCCATGAGTTGGCCGAGACGCAATGCCTGTTCATTCGTGAGACCCGGCGCGAATGCGATCAAACTGCCGCCGTCGATGCGCGCTGTGACGTCGCTGGAGCGGCGCAGGCACCCGGACACGATATGCGCCACCCGGCGAATGGTGGAGTCGCCGGCCGCCCGGCCGAAGGTCGTATTGTAAAGATCGAGCGCGTCGATATCGATCGCAAACACCGCGATGCTGCGCTTTTCACGCTGCGCGATGGCCCAATCGCGTTTCAACAACTCCTCCAGGTAGGGCAGCGTGAACAGACCCGTCAGGCGGTCATCGCGAATGGCCACGGAGGTCGGTTGATGCGCGCCGCTCAAGGAATCTCGCGCGAGCTTCGGGTCGATGCGCAAGCGCTCACCCGCGTCTCGATGATGGCCCGCGAAATGGGTGACGCGGCCTTCCGCATCGAGCAGCGGCAGAACCGACATTTCATTCCAAAACACCGTGCCGTCCTTGCGATAATTGCGCAGCAGCACGCGGCAGGCCTCGCCCACCTTGAGCGCTTCGCGCAATCGATGCCGGCCGTCCTGGTCCCGATCCTCCCCCTGCAAGAGCCGCAGGTTCCGGCCCAGCAGTTCCGCCGAAGAATATCCGGTCAGCGCCTCGAATCCCGGATTGGCATAGATGACCGGTCGCTCCGGATTTTGCGCATCGACCAGCACCACCCCCTCCGGTGAGGTGTCGACCAGGCGGCGATACA
>DATCDX010000024.1:0-2593 GCA_036510475.1 Steroidobacteraceae bacterium | reverse complement strand
CGGGGATGACCGAGGAGCAGGTGGAGATGCAGCGCGAGAAAACCCGGCGCTCGCCGACCATCGTGGTGGTCGGCTGCAGCGTGGACCGGGCCAATGCCAAGGTGCCCGAGATCGAGCTGGTGATCGCGGCGGGGGCCGCTGTCGAAAATCTATTGCTGGCGGCCCATGACTTGGGCTACGGCGCGATGTGGAAAACAGGCCCCGCGGCCTACGATCCCGCCGTCAAAGCGGCGGTGGGCCTTAAGCCCCAGGATCACATCGTGGCCATCCTGCACTTGGGTACGCGCGCAACGACACCGCCTTGACCAACACCCACACGGGTAGGCCGGCTTTAAGGTTAAGTTCGCGCGTGGCGGGTGACTCGTGCCATGATCACGGTTGCGCCGATATCGATGGCGACCAAGTCCGAATCCACAGCATCGCTCGTCACCGCGCGGATCACGCCGGTCAGAACGTTGCGCACGCTTAACTGCCGCGGTTCCTGGGTAGCCACGATCAAATCCCGCGCGAGTAACTGCACGCGTAATTTGACACCGACTGCGGCAGCCACCGACTGGAGCTTAAGTTCGCAAGAGCCCACCTGCACACGCATCAAACCACTGACGGTATCCAGCCCCAAGGCGGTGCCCACCACGATGGCGCCGACCGAATCGGCACCGATGATCGCACGCAGGTTCGGGTCAAGGCTCATCTCACCCACACCGCCTTGTGCAATCGTCTTGCCGGCGGCCATCAGCACCACGTAGGTGGCGAGTCTTAAAACCTCGTCGAAGTTGTGGCTGACATAGACCATGGGTATCGCCAGCTGATCGCGCAGCGTTTCCAAGTAGGGCAGCACTTCTTCGCGGCGCGCCGCATCGAGCGAGGCCAATGGCTCATCCAGCAGCAGCAGGCGCGGCTGTGACAACAGCGCCCGGCCGATCGCGACCCGCTGCCGTTCACCGCCCGATAATTGGTGGGCGCGCCGTTGCATCAGCGAATCGAGATCGAGCATGCTCGCCACGGCATCGAAGCTCACGTAGCGGTGGTCCCGCGGCGCGCGTTTCTCCGCGTATCTCAGATTCGCGGCAACGTTCATATGCGGAAACAAGCGGGCGTCTTGGAACACGTAGCCGATGCGGCGACGTTCGGGTGCCACGTTGAGCCGCCGTTCCGTGTCGAGCAACACGCTGTCGTCCAACTCGACCCGCCCTTCGTCCGCAGCGAGCAGCCCCGCGATGATGTTGACGACGGTACTCTTGCCGCAGCCCGAGCGGCCGAACAGCGCGACCACTCCCGGAGTCGGCAGTTCAAAGCGCGCGTCGAGCGTGAAACTGCCGCGACGTTTTTTGACCGCGAGCTTGAGCATCATCGGCCGAGCAAACGCCGCACCCTGCGGGCGAACCAT
The DNA here is from genome assembly GCA_036510475.1 of Steroidobacteraceae bacterium. Lineage (GTDB taxonomy): Bacteria > Pseudomonadota > Gammaproteobacteria > Steroidobacterales > Steroidobacteraceae > Bog-1198. Next base: position 1,206 of record DATCDX010000024.1, on the reverse strand, counting down.
TCCGACAGGAGCAGGCCGCTCAAGCCTAAGACAAATGAAATGACCGCGAGCCGCGCTGCTGCAGTGTCGCCGTCCGGCGTCTGCAGAGCCGAATACAACGCCAAGGGCAGGGTGCGGGTTTCGCCTGGAATATTGGATACGAAGGTGATCACCGCGCCGAATTCGCCCAACGCGGCGGAAAATGCCGTGATGGCGCCGGCCAGCACGCCCGGCAGCATGAGCGGCAGCGTGATGGTCGCGAATCGGTCGAGCGCGCGGGCACCCAGGGTGCGCGCCGCGTCCTCGAGGCCGCGATCGACGTTCTCCAGAGAAATACGCATGGCGCGAACCATCAATGGGAACGCCATCACGGCGGTGGCGAGTGCCGCGCCGTTGCGTGTAAATACGAGCTCGATGCCGAACACTCGCTCGAGCCACGCACCGATGGGGCCGCGCGCGCCGAACAGCAACAACAGCAGGTAACCGACCATGACCGGCGGCAGCACCAGCGGCAGATGCACCAGAGCATCGAGCAGGGTGTGTCCCAGGAAGCGGCGCCGGGTCAGCACCCAAGCGAGCAGCACCGCCGGCGGCAAGCTGAGCAGGACGCTGCGCGAGGCCACGCTCAAGCTGATGCGCAGTGCTTCGGCTTCGCTGGGGTTCAGCCAGATCATGATCGGCAAACGACGGTGCGGAGCTTCATCCGGCAGGCAGTATACTGTGTGGGCTGGTTCTTTTAAGGATGCTCAATGTCCTATTATCGCGGCGTGGCGCACGCGGACGCAGCCGCGGCGGCGCCCGAGCGTATCGGTGTATTGGCGGTGAATCTGGGGACACCGGATGCGCCTTCCTATTTCGCCGTGCAACGCTACCTGCGCGAATTCTTGAGCGACCGGCGCGTCATCAATACGTCGCGTTTGATTTGGCTGCCGCTGCTGTACGGGTTGGTGCTGCCGTTTCGTCCGCTGCGAACGGCGCGAAAATACCGCGAGATCTGGCTGCATGAAGGCTCGCCGCTGGCGGTTTATTCCACGCGCCTGGCGGCGAAGTTGGAGCGGCTGCTGCGTGCGGATTTGGGCGACCGGGTGCGGGTCGAACTCGGCATGACCTATGGCAATCCCAGCATTGCCCATGCTCTCGAATCTCTGGCCCAGCAGAACATCAAGAAGCTGTTGGTGCTGCCGTTGTACCCGCAGTATTGCTCGTCCACCACAGGTTCGGTGTTCG
>DATCDX010000023.1:0-10045 GCA_036510475.1 Steroidobacteraceae bacterium | reverse complement strand
GACGATGGCGGCGATCGACGGGTGCGCATGGCGCATCTGGCCGTGATCGGCAGTCACCGCGTCAACGGCGTCGCACAGCTGCATTCCGATCTCATGCGCCGCCACGTGTTCGCCGGGTTCGCCGACATGTATCCCGATCGGTTCATCAATGTGACCAACGGCATCGCCGTGCGCCGCTGGCTGAAACAATCGAATCCCGGACTGTCGGCGTTATTGACGCAGCACCTGGGTTCCTCCTGGGAAAATGATCTCGAGGAGCTCGGGCGCCTCGCTGGCGCGGTCGATGACCCGGAGTTCCGGCGTCAATTCCGCGGCATCAAGCGCACCAACAAGCAACGGCTCGCCGCTGAGGTCATGCGGCGCACCGGCATCGACATCAGCGTCGATTCCCTGTTCGATGTGCAGGTCAAGAGAATCCACGAGTACAAGCGCCAGCTCCTCAACCTGCTGTACGTCGTGACGCGCTACCTAAGAATTCGCGACGATCCGGCCGCCGCCGTCGTGCCGCGCGCGGTGATCTTCGCCGGCAAGGCGGCGCCGGGCTATGCGATGGCCAAGGCCATCATCAAGCTCATCAACAACGTGGCGCGCACCATCAACGCGGACCCCGCCACGCGCGGCAAGCTGCGCGTCGCGTTCCTGCCGGACTACGACGTGTCGCTTGCGCAGAAGATCATGCCTGCGGCCGATCTGTCGCAGCAAATCTCGACTGCCGGCATGGAGGCATCGGGCACCGGTAATATGAAGCTCGCGCTGAATGGCGCACTCACCATCGGCACGCTGGACGGCGCCAATATCGAGATTCGCGATCACGTCGGCGCGGAAAACGTATTCATATTCGGCCTCACGGCGCCCGAGGTCGAAGCGCGGCGCGCCGCAGGCTACCGGCCGCGACTGGAACTCGAAGGCAATGCGGAATTGAAGCGGACGCTCGATCTCATCGACTCGGGATTTTTTTCACCGGCGCGTCCGGATGAAGGCAAGCCGGTCGTCAATCGGCTGCTCAGTGACGGCGAGCCCTTTCTCGTCCTCGCGGATTTCGCGGCCTACGCCCTGGCGCAGGAGCGGGTGGACGCGCTGTACCTCGACGAGGATGAATGGAGCCGTAAGGCCGCCATTAATTGCCTGAACATGGGTTATTTTTCGAGCGATCGCAGCATTCGCGAATATGCGGACCGGATCTGGACCGTCAAACCCGTCGCATGAGCGGCGATTTGACTGGCCACGCTGATGTGACGGAGCAGACCGATTTGAGCGACCACGCAATCGGCGATTTCGATCTGTACTTGTTCGGCGAGGGCAAGCACGAGCGCATCTACGACAAGCTGGGCGCACATCCCTACGCCCACGGCGCCGGCGGCGCCGACAGCGGCACTCGCTTTGCCGTGTGGGCGCCCAACGCCGAGCGCGTCAGCGTCGTGGGTGCTTTCAATCACTGGGACGGCGGCACCCATGTGATGCGCGCCCGCGGCACTTCGGGTATCTGGGAACTGGCAATCGCAGGCGTCGCTGCCGGCACGGCCTATAAGTATGAAATCCGCGATCCTTCGGGCCGCTTGTTCCTGAAGGCGGACCCTTTCGGGTCTGCGATGCAGCTGCGCCCGGAGAATTGTTCCGTCGTGGCGGCTCTGGAGGGTTACGATTGGGGTGATGCGAAGTGGCTGGCCGGCCGTGAACACGGCGATCCGAAGCGCCGGCCGTTCAACGCCTATGAGGTGCACTTGGGCTCGTGGAGGCGCCCGTGGCACGCGTGCCGGCCGCCGTTCATGAGCTGGCGCGAGGCCGTGGAACAGCTCATTCCCTACGCCCAGGACTTAGGTTACACACATCTCGAATTGATGGGTGTCGCTGAGCATCCTCTCGACGAGTCATGGGGCTATCAAGTGGCCGGCTACTATGCGCCGAGCGCCCGCTACGGTACGCCGCAGGACTTCATGTACTTCGTCGACTGTTGTCATCAGGCCGGCATCGGCGTGATTCTCGACTGGGTGCCGGCGCATTTTCCCCGCGACGCTCACGGCTTGGCGTACTTCGACGGGACCGCGCTCTATGAACACGCGGACTCCCGGCTTGGCGAACACCGCGACTGGGGCACCCAGGCGTTCAACTACGGACGTCACGAAGTGCGCAACTTCCTGATCGCCAATGCGCTGTTCTGGGCGGACCGCTATCACGTGGATGGCCTGCGCGTCGACGCCGTCGCCTCGATGCTGTACCTGGACTACAGCCGTAACCCCGGCGAATGGCTGCCGAATCGCGACGGCGGCCGGGAGAACCTGGAGGCCATCGATTTCCTGCGTCAAATGAACGACGCGGTGCACCGCGCCTTTCCCGGCGTTTTGACGATTGCGGAAGAATCTACGTCGTTCGCCGGCGTGACGCTGCCGCCCGAGCACGGCGGCCTGGGATTCAATTTCAAATGGAATATGGGTTGGATGAATGACACCTTGAGGTATATCGCGCTCGATCCCGTGCATCGAAAGTACAATCATCAACTGATCACCTTCTCCTTCGTGTACGCCTGGTCGGAGAATTTCGTGCTGCCGATTTCGCACGACGAAGTGGTGCACGGCAAACACTCGCTGCTCGGCAAGATGCCCGGCGACGAATGGCAGCGGCGCGCCAATTTCCGGCTGCTGCTGGGCTTGATGTGCGCCCATCCCGGCAAAAAACTGTTTTTCATGGGCTCGGAATTCGGGCAGCGCGAGGAGTGGCGAGACGGAGCCCAACTGGATTGGCAATGCTTGGAAGCGCCGGAACATCGCCAGCTGCGCGACTGCACGCGTACGCTTAATCAGCTATACCTTGCGAGCCCGCAATTTCACGGCAGCGACTGCGACCGCGACGGATTTCGCTGGGTGGACCTCGGTAATGCCGAGGAAAGCATCTGGGCGTTCGCACGCCTCTCGACCGGCGGCGATGCTGGCGCGCCCGTGACCTGCATTTTCAACGCGACGCCGGTACCGCGGGACGCCTACGGCATCGGCGTCACCGAACCCGGCGACTACCGCAAGGTGTTCGACTCGGACGACGTTCGATTCGGCGGTTCCGGCTACAACCGGCAACCGCAGCTGCGCGCCGTGGCTGAAGGCGCGCAAGGATTTGCCTATTCGCTGCGGCTCGATTTACCGCCGCTCGGAGCGATGTTTTTTATCGGGCCTGCGACGTGAAGCTCATTCAATCGGGCATGCCGCGACCTCTCGGCGCAACTTGGACCAAGCAAGGCGTCAATTTCGCCGTGTTCTCAAGTCATGCGACGCGAATCGAGGTGTGTATTTTCGATGCCGGAAGCGGTGCTGAAGTCGCGCGCTATGATTTACCGGCGAGAACGGGGGACGTCTGGCATGGCCTGATATCGCCGCGCCACGCAGGTCCCGGAACTCACTATGCGTTTCGCGTGCACGGTCCCCACGAGCCGGACAAAGGACATCGCTTCGATGCCACGGCGGCGCTGATCGACCCCTATGCGCGCGAACTGTCGCGGCGTTCGCCGCTGCGTTCGCGCGTGATTGACCCTAAATTCGACTGGGACGGCGACCGGCCGCCCGCGATACCCTGGCGCGACAGCGTGATTTATGAACTGCATGTGAAGGGCTTTACGCGGCTGCACCCGGCGGTGCCCGAAGGCTGGCGGGGAAAGTATCTGGGGCTCACGGTGGCGCCGGTCATCGAGCATTTGAAGTCCATCGGCGTGACGGCGGTCGAATTGCTGCCCTGCCAGTCCTTCGTCAGCGAAGCGCTGCTGGTCGAGCGCGGTTTAAGCAACTACTGGGGCTACAACCCGGTGGCCTGGTTCTCGCCGGCCAACGAATATGCCGTCAACGACGCCGTCGTCGAATTCAAGACCATGGTCAAGGCGTTGCATGCCGCGGATATCGAAGTGATTCTGGATGTGGTGTTCAATCACACCGCGGAGGGCAATGAGGCCGGTCCGATGTTGTCGCTGCGGGGCATCGATAACCCGGTCTACTACCGGCTCATGCCGCAGAACCCAAGTTTCTATGAGAACGTTACCGGCTGCGGCAACACCGTCAATTGCGAGCACCCGCAGGTTCGCGCGTTGATCATCGACTGCCTCAAGTACTGGGTGGAGGACATGCACGTCGATGGATTCAGGTTCGATCTGGCGACCGTTTTGGCGCGCGACGTCAGCGGTTTCAACGCGCATTCGGATTTTTTCAAGTCGCTGCGGGCCGAGCCCTCGCTGACGTACGTCAAGCTGATCGCCGAACCCTGGGACGTGGGCTGGGGCGGTTACCAGCTCGGCCGGTTTCCGCCGGGCTGGGCGGAGTGGAACGATCGCTATCGCGACGCGGTGCGCTCGTTCTGGCGCCGTGACGGCGGCAAGATCGGCGAGTTCGCCGAACGATTCGCCGGCTCCAGCGACGTGTTCAGGCACAACGGCCGCAAGCCGGCGGCCGGCATCAATTTCACGACGGCACATGACGGGTTCACGCTCTGCGACCTGGTTACCTACAACGAGCGGCACAATGAAGCCAACCTCGAAAACAACAGCGACGGTCACAGCAATACTTTGAGCTGGAATTGCGGCGTCGAGGGGCCGACGGACGATATAGCGGTCGTCAAATTACGCAAGCGGCAGATGCGCAATCTCATCGCCACGCTGTTTCTGTCGCAGGGCGTGCCCATGCTGCAAGCCGGCGACGAATTCGCGCGCACGCAACGCGGCAACAACAACGCCTACTGCCAGGATAGCGAGATATCCTGGGTCGATTGGCGTTTGCGCAGCGTCAACCGCGATTTGCTGCAATTCGTGCAACTACTCGCGCAGTTGCGCCGCCGTCATGTGGAATTTCGCCGCGAGACTTTTCTCAAAGGCGCAACGTCGCGCGCCGGCGTCAAGGATGTGACCTGGCTGAATGCGCGCGGTACCGAGATGGGGCAGCGGGAGTGGCACGACGGCGAACTGCGCACCCTGGGTATTTGGTTCGGCAAGCGCAATTATGCCGACGGACGCCTATTATTGTTGGTGAACGCCGGTGACGCCGCGGTGTCGTTTCGCCTGCCCGCGGTGCCGGCCGACGAACCGTGGATCTGCCAGTTCGACACCGCGCTCGAGAGCCACGAAGTGAAGAGCGTCGGACTCGCCCACGATTATCCGCTGACCCCCGGCAGCGCCGCTTTGTTGGAGTGCTGAAATCGTGGATACGACTTCGATCGAGAGGCTGGCTCGCTTGCGCGGGATCGGCGATGCCTACCACGACTATCGCGGCGAGCTCAAATATTTCACGCTGGCGACGAAGGCCGGCATCCTGCGCGCGATGGGCTGCGCGGTCGACGACCCGGCGGCGCTGGCGGCACAGTTGAGCCAGGCCGAGGTGGTCCGATGGCGCAAGTTCCTGCCGCCCGTGGCGGTCGCACACGTCACGCGAATCGGCGTCGACATCAACGTCACCGCGCGCGACTTCGGCTCCACATTGCTGTGGTCCGTGCGCCTCGAGGACGGCTCGCTGCGCGAGGGCGCAACCTCGACGGCCGATTGTCCGGAGATCTGGCGTGGCGAAGTCGAAGGAACCTGGATCACCCGCCGGCGTTTCGAGCTGCCTCTGGACCTGCCGCCCGGTTATCACGAATTGCAGGCGAAAATTACCGGTGGCGCGGCGGATAGCTGCCGGCTCGTCATGGCGCCGCCGCAGTGCTACGAGCCACCCGCCATCGTGGCGGGCCGGCGGTTGTGGGGCGTTGCGGTGCAGTTGTACACGCTGCGCTCGCGCGACAATTGGGGCATCGGCGATTTCAGCGATCTGCAGCGGTTGATTCGCTGGCTGGCGGCGCACGGCGCGGGATTCATCGGCCTGAATCCCTTGCATGCGCTCGCGCCCGCTGATCCTGACAGGTGTAGTCCCTACAGCGCGTCGAGCCGCCATTTTTTGAACGTTTTGTACATCGCGGTGGCGGCGGTGCCGGAGTTTCGGGACTGCGCCGCGGCGCGCGAGCGGTTCGGCGACCCATCGATCATCCGACGATTGAGCGAACTACGCGCGCGCGATCATGTCGACTATCGCGGCGTCGCGGATTTAAAATTAGAAATTCTCGCGCTGCTGTATGGCGATTTCTGCGATCGGCACTTGGGCGTGGGCAGCGAACGAGCGGGGCAGTTCCTCGCATTCGTGGCCGAAGGCGGCCAGGCATTGCAGATGCATGCGCGATTCGATGCGCTCGACCGGTATTTTCGCGCGACCTTAGGGGTGGCTTCGGGCTGGACGAATTGGCCCGAGGAGTTTCGCGATGTGAACGGCATTGCGGCGGCCAAGTTCGCGGCGGAGCATCCCAGAGAGGTGGAGTTCCATGCCTACTTGCAGTGGCTGGCGCATGAACAGCTGCACAGTGCGCAGGCGCTGACCCGGGAGCTTGGCATGCCCATCGGCTTGTACGGCGATTATGCGGTGGGCGCCAATCCATCGGGTTCCGAGACCTGGGTGGATCGAGCCGGCTATCGCATGGGGGCTGAGATCGGCGCGCCTCCCGATCCTTTGGCGCTGAAGGGTCAGGGCTGGGGGATTCCGCCGCAGGATCCATCTGTGATGGTGGCGCAGCGGCTGCAGGGTTTCGCGCGCCTGATCCGCAATAACATGCGCTACTACGGCGCACTGCGGCTGGACCATGTCATGGCGCTGTTCCGTCTGTGGTGGGTTCCAGGCGGTTTCCCGCCCACCGAGGGGGCGTACGTGCACTATCCGTTGCAGGAATTGCTCACGGTATTGTCGCTGGAAAGCGCGCGCAGCGCCTGCCTGGTCGTGGGCGAGGACTTAGGCGTGGTGCCGGATGAGATGCGTCAGGCCATGCCCGAATTCGGTCTCTACCATTACAAGGTGCTGTTGTTCGAAAAGCGTGACGGCGAGTTTCGACGTCCCTTCGAATACCTGAAGAGGGCGCTCGCCACCGTCACGACCCACGACATGCCGACCTTGCGCAGTTACTGGGAGGGCCACGATATCGAGTTGCGCCGCCGCTTGAATCTCTACCCCAGTGCGGAAGCCTTGAGCGACGTCATTCGCGGGCGCGAGCACGACCGCGCGGCGCTGCTCACCGCCCTGCGGGATCAGGAACTGATGCCTGGCCGGCCGTCGACGCCGGCCGAACCGTTCACCGCCGATCTTGCGCAGGCATTGCACTTGTACCTCGCGCGTTCCACGACCCTGCTGGTGGCATTACAAATCGAAGATCTGTTGGGCATGGTCGACCCCGTGAACGTGCCGGGGACGGATCGGGAGTATCCGAATTGGCAACGCAAGTTATCGGCCGATGTCGAGGACATGGCGGCGCAGGCGGATTTCGCGGCACGGCTGGAGGAGATCAATCGGGCCCGCGGCTAGTCACCACCATCGCGCGCCTGCGCGCGGGCGGCGAAGATCCACACGCAGCCGCCGATCACCACGGCGATGGGCACGATTTTCACCGCCTGCGCCAGGGAGAACTTGTCCGACAACGCGCCGATGAGATACGGCGAGAGTGCATCGCCGAGCAAGTGAATGGCGAACACGCTCAAGGCAACGGCGGAGGCGCGCTCGGTGGCGACGACCAGGTTGACGATGGCCGCATTGATGGGGCCGGTCGACAGGAACAAACACAGCTGCGCCACCACCATGCTCGCCAAATACAGCGTGGGCGACGCCGTGGTCAGGGCCAGCCAGACGAAGGGCGCCGCGATCAGGGTTGCGATCGCCGATAGCCAGAGGTAGGCCTGGCGCGAATACTTGTGAAGGTAATCGCCCAACCAGCCGCCGGCGAACGTGCCGATAAATCCGGTGATCACGACGATGGCGCCGAAGCTCACGGTGGCCTCGCTGTGCGGGATTCCGCGGACGCGCTCGAGGAAGGCCGGCATCCAATAGGCCAGGCCCCCCATGGCGAAGGTATAGGCGGCGTAGCCCAAGACGGTGAGCGCATAGGGCTTGTTGCGCACCAGACGTTGGTAAGTTGCCCAGGTGTTTTTGGAAATATTCCCCGCACCCTTGTCCGCCGCTGCGGCGTCGCCCGGCGCGACCTCCACATCCTGCATGCCGCGCGGCGGATCGCCCAGCAGCAAGCAGAGCGCGGCCAATCCTAAGCCGGGAACGCCGGCGACGAAGAATGCGGCGCGCCAGCCGTAGTGCGCGCCGACCAAGCCGCCGATGACGTAACCCAGCGCGGAACCCACCGGTATCGCGCAGAAGAATATGGCCATGACGCGGCCGCGTTTCGTGGCGGGAAAATAGTCGGACAGCAGACTGGGCGCGATGGTGACGTACGAGGCTTCGCCGATCCCGACCGATGCGCGCGCCGCCAACAGTGTGAGGTAACTGCCGGCGAATCCTGACAGCGCGGTGGCAACGCTCCAGCAAGCGACGCCGAAGGCGATGAGCCGCGGCCGCGAACGCCGGTCGCCCAAGGCACCGAACACGGGTGCCGCCAGGGTGTACACCACCAGGAATCCGGACATCAGCGAGCCTAAATCCGCGTCCGACAGCGCCAGTTCTGAATGCTTCAGCGGTTCGATCAACGCGGAGACGATGTATCGATCCAGGTAGCTGAACAAATTGATGAAGGCGAGCACGGCGAGGCCGAAACTCGCGGAGCCCACCCAGGACTTGTGTATTTGCCGTGCCACGCCCCGGTATAGTAGCAACGCGAGGTTGGGACCAAGTTGATTTCGGCGGTGGATTCATGGATAGGCGTCGCACATCATTGATGATCGGAATTGCGGCGGTCTCGTTCACGGCGCTGTGGTTTGTCCTATTGGCCGGGCGCCCGCTGTACGACCCGGATGAGGGGCGCTACGCCGAGATACCCCGCGAGATGCTGGCCGGCGGGGACTGGGTGATTCCGCGACTCAACGGGCTGGTCTATCTGGAAAAACCGCCCCTGCAATATTGGATCACGGCACTCGCCTACCGCAGCTTCGGCCAGAGCGAGGCCAGCGCGCGGCTGTGCACCGGACTTGCCGGTTACTTGTCGCTGCTGATCGTGTTTCTTTTGGGGCTCAGGCTCTGGGGCATCGATGCCGGCATCAAGGCGTTGTTGCTCACCGGCGCCTCCAGTCTTTTTGTTTTGCTCGGACATCAGCTGACGCTCGATATGACATTGAGTTTCTGTCTGCTTGCCTGCCTGGCTTGCTTTCTCATGGCCCAGTCCGCGCGCGACACTTCGCGGCATTGGCGTCTGTGGATGGTGGGTTGTTGGGCGGCCATGGCGTTCGGCGTCCTCGCCAAAGGCTTGATCGGGGTGCTGATCCCGGCGGCTTCGCTCTGCGGCTACTTGATCTGGCAGCGGGACTGGCTACTGCTGCGGCGGCTGAATATGCGCTGGGGGGCGCCGGTTTTTGCCGCCATCGCCGTGCCGTGGTTTGTCTTGGCGGCGCGCGCAAACCCGCAATTCCTAAAGTTCTTTTTTGTACGCGAGCACTTCCAGCGTTTTCTCACGCCCATCGAACATCGCACGCAGCCGTGGTGGTTCTTCGCGCCGGTACTGGCGGTCGGCATCCTGCCGTGGTTGCCGCAAGCACTGCGCTGCCTGGTGTCGACCCTGTGCGACCGCGCGCCTCGCGGTCAATTCGACGCGACGCGCCTGCTATGGGTTTGGAGCGTGTTCGTGCTGGTTTTCTTCTCGTTCTCAGATTCCAAATTGATTCCGTACATACTGCCTGCGGTGCCGGCATTGGCCTTGCTCTGCGCGGGTCCCCGATCCGGCGGTAGCCGCGCCACTCTGCTTGGCGGCGCGCTGCTCACTTTGCTGTCGAGCCTTGGGGTACTGGCCTACGCCGGCGACCGCTGGAGTTCGGCGGATGGCTACCCGCTGGTGCTGCTGATACGTCCGGTGCTGCTGTGGACCTGCGCTGTGCTGTTTGCCGGCGCGCTGTCTTGTGCGGCATGGGTGCGCAAGGCGCGGCTGCGTGCCGCGCTCGCCGCGCTGTGCGTCGCCTGGTTTCTCGCCACCTGCAGTATTCTGATCGCGGGAAACGCCGCACAGCCTCTGTACAGCGCCAAGGATGCCGCCGCGGTGTTGCGGCAGGCACCCGCGGACGCGCCGATATTCTCGTTACTGT